>JBFWON010000019.1:0-47304 GCA_050250515.1 Bdellovibrionales bacterium
TGCAACAAATGGGTCCGCTTAAAGCTCATCTGGATCAGTTTCGTCGGGTCCACCCGGATGACACTGTGGTGAATGAGTTGCGGACGGCGGTGTTTGATCTTCAGATTTTGATAGGACCCTTGATTAATCAGTTCACCTTTGAACAAGAAATGCGGAGTAAGAAGGTCCTCTTAGCCGACACCAATAAAAAGCAACAAGTGATTGCAAAAATGGCCCTTGGCGGAACGGGTGTGATTTTAGATATCGTTAATAGTGCAGAGGAAGGCAAAGCCAAGTTGAGCGGTGGTAGCTACGATCTATTGATCTTTGATGCTCCCTGTGTGGAACTGGCGAATGTGGTGGCCGATTTGTCAAAGCCCATCGAGACGGTTTTAATGACATCCGATGAAATTCCATCGTATCTTCCCGCGCTCAAGTCCTTAAAGGTCATGCCGCAAATCGTATCGCGCAATGAACTGGATCGAACGTTCACCGTAAAAAACATTACGACCACGATCACCAAGCTTTTGTCCGAGGATTTTTTTGGTCTCGAAAAATACTTAAGCTGGGGTGTCGAGGTCAACACCCTGCCTATCACTTCGAGCAAAGGACGGCCTGAAATCATTGCCAACGTCCTTGGATACTTTGAGAAATTGGGGATTCGTCGGGCCAATCGGGACCGTATGCAGGTGGTTCTGGAGGAAATGTTGATGAATGCGATCTATGATGCTCCGACCGACCAAAATGGCAAATCAAAGTACAATCATCTGGACCGCACGGTGGATTTCTCTTTGAAGGCCGAAGAGCAGGGCATGGTGCGCTTCGCTTCCGATGGAGTTTTAGCTGCGGTCTCTGTCCAAGATCCTTTCGGCAGTCTAAATGGATCGACTATTTTAAAATACCTGGACGCCAACTATGGTGGCGGGGTTCAAGACCTGAATCGAAAAGAAGGTAAGGGTGGTGCCGGGCGAGGGCTTCATCAAATCGTGGAGAACTCAGATCTCGTTGTCTTTAACGTGGAGCCTAAGGTAAAGACGGAAGTCATCGCCCTGTTTAATATTGAGGTGAAGGAAGCGATCGATCGCCACCCCTCGTTTCACCTATTTTTCAAAATTAACCGCGCAAGTACCTAGAAACACTGCTATATTTTTCGTTTGCGCAGGATCTCGCAAAGTGTTAAAACCCTGGTCTTTGAGAAAAGGCGAAGCTTATGAAAAAAGATCTCCATCCCGAATTTCGACCCGTCGTATTTAAAGATGTTTCTTGCGACTATGAGTTATTAACCAAATCCACGGCGAAGGCCAAAGAGACCATCAAATGGTCTGACGGTAACGAGTATCCGTTGGTTAAGATTGATATCTCGAGCGCCAGCCATCCGTTCTACACAGGCAAACAGCGTTTGATCGATGCCGAGGGACGGGCCGAGAAATTCCGCAAAAAGTACGGCAAGAAGTAATTCCTTTTTACCGTTCTTAGCATGAAAAAAGCCGCGCGAGTCGCGGCTTTTTTATTGGTAGAGTGTGTCTCGCCGGTCGAACTTACATCGGCAAGTAAAGAACGTCGATGCGAGTGCCCGAGCGAGGCGGATAAGCGAAGATCAAGGTCTGAGCTTCGATCGTCCACGTCAGATTCGGGTCGAAGGGTCGAATGCGAATCTGAATGGTGTCGGGATTGGGCATATTCTTGAGAGTGATCGACTTCACCTGCTCACGCACGCGAGTTCCAATGCTCTCTAGGCTTGGCCCGTAGTCGCTATCGCAAATGCTACCAGTGACTCCCTTTGTGAGATCAGCCAAAGCACTGGCATAATCACCGTACTGACCCGAGGTCGCCGATTGCGAGGCAAAACAGGCCGTATCACCTGGTTTAATGATGATGCCGAATGAAGTGAAGGTCTTGTTGGGACCAAAAGCAGATGTCACCGCATTGACGACTTGCGCGGGGGTTGTACCAGTACCAGTCGACTGCTCGTCTTCATCAGACAGAATCACCAGCGCCAGGTCTGCACCCTGTCGAAAGAATCCGGCATTGTCCGAGTTCCGTTTACCAATGGCCATCGTCGCGGCCTCCAAAGCTCTTTCGTCGCTCGACGGGCAGTTGGGGTCCACGCAACCGATCAGCTCATTTCGGATGACTGTGTTGGCAAACACTTGTTGATAATTCGGTGTCGCGGCTGAAAGCACCTTTCCGCCGGCACCATTTAAGTTCACCAAACTTCCTTTGAGTCCAAATGGACCATTTGAAGTATCCGTCGTGGTGATCCCGATCTGCCAGTCAATTCGTGCAATATTAGTGATAAAGCTGCTCAGGGCAGGTGCGAGTTTGGTTTGCTCCTCCAGCATGGAACCCGAGTTGTCGATCACGAACAAGACGTCGACTTTGGCTCGCGTGTCCTGATCGTTAAATCCGAAAGACTCGAGTTGATAGCCTGGGGGAATTTCCAAGGCTCCGTCATACCCAGGGTCTGGGGAGAATGCCACTTCTGAACAGGCAGTAGCTAATGCCGCTGTTCCGCACAGAAGACCACGAAACATATTTCGTTTACTTATAAACGATTTCATAATCGCCACCTTTTTCTTACACTGCACCCTAATCGCAAGAGTCGGGCCGGAAACTAGACTCGCCAAAGGTCCTAATACAATGCCGCAAGATCTTGAATTTCCGATATATTCCCATGCCGATACAGTTTTTGAATTTGCCGAAAACTGTGTAGATGTTTGGTGGCGCTTAGCGCGATAACACTTTGCTCACAAACTTCATTGAACGCCGGTGAAAAAACTTTATGCGAGATTTTTGAAAATCCGCTATCCGAAAATTTTTTTGGCTGACTTTATTGTTTTTGAAATTTTCACGAATCGTAAACTCGATGTACATGTCATAGATTCGATCAGTTTTGTCCGAAATTCGACTGGGCCCGGGCCCAGTTCGTCCGGAAAATCGCTGATGGAAGAGCAAAAATTAGAGTTTATTGACTTGGATCTGCACTATCAAACCTTCAAGCGCTCCATGGCGGCGATCAACTCGTGCAAAATCCCAGGCTCTTTGGCGGAGTGGCCGGCATCGGGAATAATATGAAGTCGGCTTTCGGGTAATGCTTTGTGAAGATCCCAGGCGTTTTCGACCGGGCAGACCACATCGTAGCGTCCATGAATGATTTCGCATGGAATGTGGCGAATCTTATGGGCATCTTCCAGAATCTGATTATCAGATCTCATCCAGATGCCATTGATAAAATAATGACATTCGATGCGAGCGAAGGCCTCGGCGAATTCATCGGAGCCGAAGTCTTCTATCATTTTGAGATCGGGAATCAGCTTAGAGGTGGCGCCTTCCCATTGCGACCAGGCCCTTGCGGCTGCGAGGCGAACGCTTCGATCAGATGAAGTGAGGCGCTTATAGTAAGCTGAGACAAAGTCCCCACGTTCTTCAGCGGGGATCGCAGCCTTGTACTGATCCCAAACATCGGGGAATAAGTGACTGGCGCCGTCTTGATAAAACCAGCGAATCTCCTGTTTACGACAGAGGAAAATGCCTCTTAGGACAAGAGCCTGAACCCGATCAGGATGGGTTTCGGCATATAGCAAAGACAGCGTACTTCCCCAGCTCCCACCGAAGACGATCCATTTTTCAATACCAAGATGTTGCCTCAGTTTCTCAATGTCGGCGACGAGATCCCAAGTGGTATTCTCTTCGAGATCTGCATAAGGCGTGCTGCGCCCGCAGCCTCGCTGGTCAAATAAAACGGCGCGAAAATACGAGGGGTCAAAGTAGCGGCGGTGAGAAGGTTCAACGCCTCCGCCCGGACCACCGTGAATGAATAGTACGGCCGGACCCTTGGGTTGCCCGACTTCCTCATAATGAATTTCATGACGAGAGGAGACCTTCAAGCGCCCTTGGCGAAAGGGTTCCGTTTCCGGATAAGCTGAATAGCGCATTGATCCTCCTTATTTTTCAATGATGGCGGTGACGCCCATACCGCCGCCCGTGCAAATCGAGATCAGGCCGCGACCCGAACCTTTTTGACTGATCATTTTGGCAAGTCCAGCCACTATTCGCGCACCGGTGGCAGCGAAGGGATGACCAAGAGCGACCGAGCCACCCTTCACATTCATTTTACTTCGATCGATTTTGCCAAGAGCTCCGGGTAATCCTAAGCGAGTCTTGCAAAATTCCTCGCTTTCCCAAGCTTTGAGGGTGCAAAGCACTTGCGCCGCGAAGGCTTCGTGAATTTCATAGAAATCAAAATCCTGAAGTTTTAATCCCGCCTTGGTTAGCATTCGCGGAACAGCAAAAGCCGGTGCCATCAGTAAGCCATCGGCTTTGGTAAATTCAACGGCGGCGGTTTCACTAAAGGTGAGATAGGCTAGCACTGGGTGGTTGTGTTTTTTCGCCCACTCTTCACTGGCGAGAAGGACGCAGGCCGAACCGTCGGAGAGGGCCGAGCTGTTCCCGGCGGTCAGTGTTCCCTCGGGCCCGCGGTCAAAAGCCGGCTTGAGTTTAGCCATCTTTTCCATGGTTGTATCACCGCGAACATTGTTGTCCTGTTTGAGTCCTGCCATGGGCGTAACAAGGTCATCATAAAAACCCTCGTCCCAAGCTTTCGCGGCGGCTTGGTGACTTGCGAGAGCGAGTTCATCCTGCGGTTGACGACCGATCTTCCATTCCTTGGCCATTTTTTCGCAAGATTGCCCCATGCTGAGTCCAGTTCGTGGTTCCACCACTCCGGGCATCATGGGTTTTAGATCGCCCGGCCGAAGGTCGAGAAACACTTTAAGTTTTGCCGCCAAGGTCTTCTGGCGATTGGCCTCGAGCATGATGTGATTGAATTTTCGCGAGAACACAAAGGGCAGATCCGAGTTGGTGTCGACGCCGCCGGCGATACCGACTTCAATTTGTCCCAAAGCGATTTTGTTGGCCACGGTGATGGAGGCTTGCAGGCTGGTGCCACAGGCTTGTACGAGGTCGTAGGCGGGTGTTTCAGCCGACAAGCCGGAACCGAGCGTGCACTCGCGGGCCAAATTCCAATCGCTCGAGTGTTTGATGACCGCTCCTAGGGCGACCTCCCCAATGCGTTGGCCTTTGAGTCCGAAGGCCTCAACCAAGGAGGACAGGCTCGCCATCATCAGATCTTGTGTTGGGAGACCCATATATTGACTGAAAGAGCGGGCAAACGGGATGCGTTTTCCACCTAATATAGCGACTCGGCGGGGTTGGAGTTGTGTGTTAGGACCCGGCATGGCTTCACCTCCTGGGGATGGAGGATGGAGTTTGTCGCAGAAGGTCGGCTCTTACAACTCTTGACGTGAGATCCTAAGCTTAATTTATGGACACAGCCGAAGAGTTTTTAAAGCAGAAGCATCTATTTCAATTGGGTGATCTTCCCACGGAGACGCCACATCCAAAAACGACCCAGCTGTCGGATTGGGCCACCCAGGATATTGACCGAGCGCTTGCAACCTTGCGTCGGGTCGACTTGGAAGCTCTCGAAAAGATCGCACGCATGCGAGCGGAGCTCACACCGTTTTTTAAATCGGTTTCTGAGACTCTGTCGGCCGGGAACCGGGTGTTTCTGTCGGGCTGTGGAGCGACGGGACGCTTGTCGCTGTCGCTCGAGTACCTGTGGAGGCGTAAAAATCCTGGCTCAGATCAAGTGGTCGGATTCATGGCGGGCGGGGATGTGGCTCTTGTCCATTCTCTAGAAGGTTTTGAGGATTTCCCGGATTATGGCGCTCGGCACCTTATGGAGTTGGGCTTCACTGAGAACGACTTATTGGTGGCCTCCACCGAAGGAGGCGAGACACCTTACGTGATCGGTACCGTAGAAAAGGCCGCCGAGGTCTCAAAGCGCAAGCCGATTTTTCTCTACTGCAACTCGACCAAAATTTTGCAAGAGAAGGTGGATCGATCGAGACGTGTGCTCAGTCATCCCAAGATTGACTCTTATTGCCTCGAGACCGGACCGATGGCCCTGACGGGAAGCACCCGCATGCAGGCGAGCACGGTCTTGATGTTGGCGATTGGTCTGGCCTTGGAATTTGGCGCCGATACGGCAAAGGTCTTTGCCGAACTCGATCGTTGGATTGAATACCTGCGTTCAGTGCCTATTCTCAAGCTTAAGGATTTCATTGTGGCTGAATCGGCCACCTACCAAGCGGGAAATCACACCATATACTCAGTTACAGATTATGCGATCACGGCTTTTACCGACACCACCGAGCGCGCGCCCACTTTCAACTTAGGACCATTTGATAATCCTAAGCATCTGACTGACAAGCATTCACTCTCGTACATCATGATTCCGACGGCTGCTACATCAGAGGAGGCATGGCGGACCTTGTTGGCTCGAGCCCCCCGCCCACTGAATTGGCCAGAAGCTCACGCCAAAGCGACCCCTGAATACCTTATGAGTTTTGATTTTGGTCTGCAGGCGAAGGATTTTCGGCAAACCATTTTGCCAAAATCTAAGCATGAGGTCTTCGCGATTGAAGGATTTGGACCCACGGTTCAATTTCGCTTTCAGGGAATAGAAGAGCGCTTTCCATTGCCGGGCTCGGTGCCCCTGTTCGACCATCTGACACTGAAGCTTTGGTTGAATATGCACTCCACCTTAGTTATGGGCCGGCTTGGCCGATTTGAAGGGAATCTGATGACATGGGTCTTTCCCAGCAACGGCAAGCTCATCGATCGCGCCGCTCGCTATTCGCAGATTCTGATGCGCAAGATGGGTTTACCCGAGTCACCTTATGACGATGTCATACGGGCCCAATTTCGGGCCAAGGCTGGGTTGAATCCGAAAGAATCCATTGTGCATAGGACGATTCAGGAGCTGATGCGAGGGCAAAGCCAGCACTCGGGAGTGTTTGCGCCTCGTTAAAGGCTATCGGGCATACTCGACGGCTTGAGTTTCCCGTACGACGGTGACTTTAATTAGGCCCGGATAGTTGAGTTCGTCTTCAATCTTTTCTGCAATTTTCTTGGATAGATCCAGGGCGCGTTGGTCGTCGACTCGATGACCATCGACCATAACACGCACTTCACGACCGGCACTCAGAATATAGGTGGCGGTCACCCCTTCGAATGAGCTGCCAATTTTCTCTAAATCCGCCATTTTCTGTGTGTAGGAATCCATCGTTGAGCGACGGGCGCCGGGCCGTGCGCCTGAAATGGCGTCGGCGGCAATGGTTACAAACGCCAAGTCGGAGCTAGGCTGTTCATCATAATGGTGGGCCCGCACGGCATGCACGATATCGCCTTGTTCACCATTCTTCTCAATGAAATCAGCGCCGATAACGGCGTGTCCACCATCGCGGGAATGATCCATAGCTTTGCCAATGTCGTGCAAGACTCCCGCGCGTCGGCCGCTCTTCCAATCCACTCCAAGCTCGGAACTCAAGAGTCCACCGAGCCAGCCGACCTCAGCTACGTGAAAGTACTGGTTTTGGGCAAAGGAATAGCGATACCTAAGTGCGCCCAGCATCGAGCGAACGTCCTCGTGCAAACCCTGAAGGCCGAGTTCCTTGGCCACACGATTGCCATCGACCAGAATTCGCTTGAAAAGGTCTTTCTTAGCTCGATTGAAAATGTCGTCGATCACTGGCTCGCTCGGATTGCGGTTGCGAGCGGTCGCCTCTAACACCAAACGACCCAACTCCCGGCGGACGGGATCAAAACCCATCACCGCCGCGCTTTGATAAGTCTCGTTGTACACAATGTCGACTCCACAGATCTTTTCAATATGCTTAACAAATTGTTTATCTGGGCCAAAGGTGCGGCCGACATGGGCCTCCGATTCAAACTCCACATTGCCAATTCCGCGCTCAGGACAATAGGGGCGGGCGAAGCGATTGAGTGCATGTGAGAGAATTTTCTTGGCGTCTCTCTCCATATTAAGGTGAGCCTCTTGTTCAATTTCCTGGGCCCGTTTGGTGGCGGCCGTTCGAACTTCCCGTTCAAAGTCATCTTGGATTTTCTGGCGCAAATCGCTCGCAGGAATAGGTGAGCGCTTTTCGGCCTCTTGCATAAGGCGCTGTCTCAGCCCATCGGCTTGAGTTTTGAGGTCACGCGCTCGCTCCTCGATTTTTTCGATCTTATGACGGCGAGACAGCAGAGCTTGGTTTTTGCGATTCAATAGCTGATCTCGGACTGCGGCCGCATCCTTAAACTTCATTTCTTGTTCGAGCAGGCGATCTTCGTACTCCTCGTTGGCTAAAACCTGTTTGCGCGTTTCGCGCTCCAGTTTTTCCATGGCGCCTTCGCGCATTTCATCCACCTGCAAATTCAATTCTTCTAAGCGAGCCTCGGCATCCTTTTTGGCACTATCGATCAATTGATCGGCTTCTTCATGGGCCCAACGAAGGTCGCGGCGTCGACTCCAAACGAGGCCTAGCCATGTCATCATGGCGCCCAATGAAAGTCCTGCCACAAGGTATATTAAGGAGTTCGACATCCGCTCAAACTAGCACCCCGAGATGCGAATCTGGAGGTTAGTCGAGGCGCGTTATCCGTTAATTGGCGTCTTGTTCAAGCCGATAGGAGTACATGGATAGCGCAAAGAAGCTCAAGCGTGGTGAGATCCTCTTTAAAGAGGGCGAAACACCGCACGCCGTCTACCTGATTCAATCGGGTAAATTGGCGTTGATGCATGAGCGGGGTGGGAAGAATTTAGAAGTCGTAGTTCTTGGCCCCTCGCAAGTCGTGGGGGAGCAGGCCATCTTTTCGACGACGGCTCGGCATGAATTCACCGCCCAAGCTGTGCAAGAGTGTAAGATTTTGGAAGTCCCTATCGACCTGATGAAGCAGCAATTTGAAAAATGTCCTCCGGGGATCAAGCTGTTAGTCAAAAGTTCAAGCGATGAAATCAAGTCCGTCCGCAAGCAAACAAAAATGCAAAAAATGGAGACCGAGAAGGTCCCATGCCCCCAGGGGGTTGTCCACAAGGTCTTCACTGAAATTCACTTAATCGCTCGGCACATTGGCAAGCGTGAAGGTGAAAATCCCGATCAAATCAAAGTCGCCTGGAATGCACTAAAACTATATGCGTCTCGTTTCTTCGGTGAATCGCCTCAGCGGGTGCGATCCATCATGGATCTACTGGCGAAATTGGGGTTGGCTGAGTTGACCATGGGTAAGTCGGAAGAGATGGAAGAAGATTTGGTTGATATCAAATTGTTACGAGTTCAGCTTCTCGAAGACTTTGCCGAATTCTTTCAGTACCACCTGTTTAAGGGCCAAAGAGCGGAGCTGATCTACGTCGATCCTTTGGCACTGAAGGTGGCTAAGGCCTTCGTCGGTCTTTCGGAAAACGCCGAGGTCGACCATAAAGGCGCATCAAAGGTGGATTGGACTCAGACCATAGCGGACTGTAAAGCCAAATTTAAATTTGAGCTGAAGAACACCCACCTGGACGCATTGGAACGCAAGGGGTTGTTCGTTAAGCGGCAAAGCTTTGACGACGGTCGGTTGCAAATTTCTTTTGATCGATCGGAATTCATCAAAATGGCAGATTACTGGGCGATCTTGTATGAAATCGACAAATGGAACGAGCGTGGTTCCGTCGTCATGGTTGAAAAAGAAGAAGTCCAAGCCGATGGCCAAGCGTGTCCTCAGTGCGCAGGCAAGATCGACAACTCTCATAAATTTTGTCCACATTGTGGGTTTAAGTTGGCGGAGGCCGCCTAAGCTAGGATTCTTTGCTCTTTTGTTGAGCGTAGTTCTCACGAATCCAGGTGCGAGCGTATTTCAAAAATGCCTCATTGATGCCAAAGTAAGTGAGAAAGACTTGATAGCCTTCTCCATCGGGATGTTCCTTGCAGACATACACCCGAGCGGCGATACACCCGTTGGGTGCATTTTCATAAATTGACTTGCGCAGATAGACCACAGTTCCAGGCACTAGTTTCTGCTTGGATCTGATGCGTGCGCCAAACTCGCTGAGGGATTCGAGCTCAACCTCTTTGGAGAGGTGGACGGAAATGCCGGGCTCGGACCAACCTAAATTGTGAAAGTTATAGAGAGTGTTTCGATTCGTCAGCTGCTCCGAAATAAGAAATAGCAGTTGTCGATGGTCGACGGGTTTCATCAACATGGCCAAAATATTTGGATTGGTAAACCAATCCTCCGTTCGACTGGGGTTTCCATCGGCCACCAAAATAAAAGCCAAGTCTTCAGGTTTTTGTATCAAATTGAGCTGCAGCGCCCGCGTGCGAAGTCCTTCTATCCATGAGTAGGCGTCTTCGGGCACAAAGTTAGTATCGACAATCATCACATCCAGCGATTTGCTCGTTTGATCGGCAGTCATCTTCTCCATGATGGCGTCGAGTCCCGCCGGAGAAAATTCAACATTGACGATATGATCAACCGTACTCTTCGTCACCTTAACGGAGATGGCCCGCCGCTTATTTTCAACGTCATTGACGATAAGGACCTTCTGAACCTCACGGCCCTTGGCCGCGAGTTCGATGGACTCTTCCATGACGATTTTAGACTCCTGTTCCTGAAAGATGGTCCACCACCTATCTGGTGAGGAGAATAGGCTCATGGCATGATGACCCAAAAAATTATCAGGTTCATCGGGGCCAGGATCGACACTGAGACATTTTTTTTCGTCCGACGTTACGGAAAGCGCGATCGGAAAGGTGTAAAAATCGGTTTCGTTGGTCACATTCGGCGGCTCGGCGTTACGGTCGGAAGATCCTCCAGGACTCAAAACTCGATGCAAAAAGTAAGAGTATGAGCTCTCCCAGCCGATCATCAATCGATCCATGTCCTTAGCGAGGAACTGCGCCATGGGACGGCCTGACTGCTCGTCAGGATCGATAATGGCAACGGTGAAAACCCGATTTGACTCCTCTGTTGCAAACAAGTCATCAGGTCGATGACGAACGTACTCTCGATCGTCACTCAGCAGGCTCTTATAGCTGGGCGACTTCGACAAGGTTCGACGAATTTGGGTCAGATTCACCTTGGGCAAAGCAAAATAAGAAAAGTAGACGAGAAATTGTTCGGGGTGCTCGGGGTGGGGTTCGGAGCGAATGACTTTACCCTTAATTTCGATTCGATTTTTTTCGCCGGGCAAGGTGAGGTAGAACTGTCCAGGGGTCAGCTTCTTGAGAGGATAGGGATTGCGAATCCCCATAGCCACATCGGAAAGGCGATCCATCTTTACGATTTTTGAGATCTCAATGGGAAGTTTGACTTCCTGATTGAACAGGAAGCTGGGCGTGGCCAAACTGGGTAGGGCCAGAATAATCTCCGTCTTTTGCAAGAAGACCAATCGATCAAGCGGAAGATAAATCAAATCATCAAGGGCGGGGTGCAAAAGATCGAGTTTACTAATTCCATCATCTTCGTACTTCAAGATAATCCACCGTATGTTTCCGTCGGCGGGTTTCTTCTTGAATTGGATTAATTTTTGCCGCGTTTGGGTGAGCCACTGGCTGGCCTTGCCGGGAATTGTATCCAGGGCATATATGATCAGGTGAACTTCACTGAAAAGGCGCAGCTCTGTTTCGGATTCCACTGGTTCCGGTGGTGGCGCTTCTCCCTCTGGAGGTGGTTCTGGTGGAGGCTCCGGTGCACGGAAGTAAATTTCTTCGAACTCACGAACGTTTTCGAAGATAGCGTATCGAAGGTCGTCGTAACCTAGTTCCTTGAGGTACTGCTCGATCTGTCGACGGACCCGAAAATCTTTAGCGATAGCCAGTACGTTGGGCAAATCGGCTTCCTTCCTTTGCGGTCTGACCCATTATTTATTAGACGCTAGAAGGGATTATCAGTTCAAGGACAGAGCCGTCGAAAGGTCCAGATTGAACCCGACTTAATGAACTCAAAGCGGTCATGCAGTCGGCCAGGTCGGCCCACCCAAAATTCAATAGTTCTTGGACTCAAAAGGTACCCCCCCCAATGTTTCGGGCAAGGGATCTTCCTACCTTCAAATTCCCGTTCGGCGGATCGCCATTGGTTTTCGAGTTCCTCGCGAGAGCCCACCGGTTCAGACTGGCGCGAGATCCACTGGCTAAGCTGACTTTCCCTGGGGCGACTCGCCCAGTAGGCCTCGGAAACTTCCCTGGCCACCTTTTCCACCCGGCCCGAGATCTTTACCTGGCGGGCCATTGGGTCCCAGTAAAGGACCATGGCGGCTTGTGGGTGCTCGGCCAGGTCATGCCCTTTCCGACTGTCATAGTTGGTAAAGAAGGTAAAGCCGGCCTCGCTATGGTCTTTGCAAAGGACAACTCGGTTGTGAAGTTCCCCTTTAGAATTCACCGTGGCCAGGGCGGCGGCTGTGGCCTCGCGGATTCCTGGATGAGATTTCGCTTCCGCCATCCAATGTCCAAAAACATCGATCGGGTTGGATTGGGCTGAAATTTCAGTGGTCATGGATAATCCTTGTCATACCGCTTCACGCCGCACTCTCCGCCCGAAGACCGCTTTCGTCAAGTCCGCCTTTTCTTTACGGCTGGAATTGGATATCTTGAGTGTCTCTTAGGAGTAGGCAGATGAAACTAGACGAATTTAAGACTCAGATTCAATTTTTGTACGAGCCCGAGTTTGGGGATTTTAAACGTAAGGTGAGCCTCTACCTTCAGCGGCTGGAAGAAGGTGAACCGGACCTCGCAAAGGGGGCGGGCCGACAGACCCTAGAGAAGATTAAGAACACCGTTTTATTTGATCCCGATGGCGATATTGAATCCACCCGCTCAAAAATTCTCGAGCTTTTGCAGGAGCTACCCTCCGAGGCCAAACACTAGATGGTGTCTCAGAATTAAGCGTTTTGCTCATATTGACACGTTCGTCGGTTTTTTTTGAGCCAGAATTCCTTAATTTTCTGCTTAAGTTTTGTTCGAAATATCCGACCGAAGTCACACACTTCGG
This sequence comes from Bdellovibrionales bacterium, assembly GCA_050250515.1. GTDB lineage: Bacteria > Bdellovibrionota > Bdellovibrionia > Bdellovibrionales > UBA1609 > JALHOQ01. Next base: position 12,850 of record JBFWON010000019.1, read on the forward strand.
CTGACCTGACTGATGTAAAATTGATTTACTTCGGCCCGCCGGTCTCATTTTAGTGTATTGCGGGAAGACTTCCAGGGCACTTAGTATCAAAGAGGGGATGCACAGGGTTGGGCTGACAACGCCTTGGGGGGTAACAAAATGTCAACGACGGGATGGTTCCGTTTAGCTGCCTTTTTAGTGGTTTTTTCCATCACAACTCAAATTCGAGCCGAAGAGGCCGACAGCGACTTTGACGATTCGGCGGTCGAGGAGTCTCTTCCTCCTGATGTCGATATGAATGCGCTTGAAATCGACGACAGCACGCTGGATACCGCCAGCGGACCCTCGGCGAGCCTGCCGGAAGAACCTGCGATGGATGACTCTGAGCCCACCGTGGCTGCTGATCCAGGTCTTACGCCTGCTTCTGAAAACAGTGAATTCCCAGAGCCACGCCCTCTCGAAGAGCTGACCGAGGCCGCGCCGGCCGCACCGACTTCAGAACCCGAAATGCTGAATTCAGATGACGTGGACGCCACGGCGTTAATGAATGGGACACCGGAGCCTGAGCTTAAAATCGAGCCGACGACGACCAATGCGTCCACTGAAGAGCCTGAAATGGGCGGGGTCAGCGACGTCTTGTTGAAAACCTACTCAACAAAGAAGCCGAAGAAGTTGAAGAAAAAATCTAAGGTGGTGGCTAAGCACAAGGCGAAGAAGGCCAAGAGCAAGAAGTCCAAGGCGGTTGCCAAAAAAGCTAAGGCGAAGAAGTCAAAAGCTGTAGCCAAGGCCAAAAAGTCGAAAAAGGCGAAGAACCGCTCGGTAGCGAGCACCAAGTCCAAGAAAGTTAAGAAGGGCAAGAAAGTCGCCAAAGCCGGAAAAGCCAAGAAGAAAGCTAAGAAGAAGTCCGACCGAGATGTCGCTTCGATCGAAAAAGTAAAATAAAAAGGAGCGCTTGCGGCGCTCCTTTTTACGTTTTGAATCTCAAAATTCGATTAGTTACGGAATACCTGGCAGCTCGACTGGTTGCCAGCCAAAAGCTTGTTGAAATTTTCAACTTCGTCTTTAGCAGTTGTTTGAACGCCAAGGTACTCTGTCTTAGCCTGGGCCAAAGCTTCCGGACCCGACAGACCCATAGTTTCCATCTTAAAACCAGTGGCTACGGCAACCAATACAGCGTTATCGCTTTCGAAATTGATCAGACCCTGCTCACCAGCTTTGCAGCCAGCGATCACCAGCTTCTTCAACGCCACTTCGGCCTGAGCTTCATTGAACTTGCCGCCAGTGCGCTTGGCTAAAGCAGCTGCGTAGGCAGCGGGCTCACAAGCATTCTGGGCTTTACTGGTGCCCTTAGCAGCGGTTGTAGCCGCGGGAGCGCCGTCCAACGAAAGATCGCCACGAACAGCGGGGTTAGTGGGTTTTACTACGATCCCTTCGCCGGGCTTTACGCCTTCTACGGGGCGGGGACGAACGGCGGTGCGAGCAAAAGAAGTCGCGCACACAGCTGTTACAGCAAACAAGCTAACTGTTTTTACTAACTTAGACATTTTTGATCCTCCAATGCGCACGCGCATGTTTTAAAATTGTCGATTTCAGGGCCTTACAGGAGCAATTCTCATTCCAGACACTTTCAGCCACTTTCGCTCCGGCTTGGCCTTATTTTGCGACCCACTGCTTGCCAGGTCGCCTATTTTTGTACCTCTTACAATTTTTGTTACCCTAATGATCTAACCCGGTGACTTTCTTACTATTAAAGGGGGCCCTTCGAAAAGGGGCCGTGAAATTTCACCCTAGCGAAAGACCCTATTTTGAAAAAAATCGCGTGGGTCACTTGGGGGCCGTGACCGGGTCCAAACCGGTCAAAATGTAGTAGTAGTTGAGGCCATCCCCGTAGAGCTTCTTAGATTGACTCATAAGGGCCTGGGCCCACTTGAGCTGGTAGGGGGTGATCCCACCGTTCATACCTATCGCCATGGATTTTCCACTAAACACCACAGCCTCGATTTCGCCGATGAGCTCTTTGAGTTTGTCGCGGTCGGCTTTTACTTCTTCCACTGAAACACCGTTGGTGCGTCCAAATTTTTGAATCAGACTGTCATAGTGTCGAATGAAAGCCTCGATTTTTGGTAACAGGGCCTGCTCGTGTTCGGTCATGGATTGAGCGTACTTTACCGTCTTATCTTTGGACGGTAGGGGACCCGCAATCCGGGGCACGTTAGATAAATAGAGGTCGGCCAGCATCGCCATATACAAGCGCAATTCATCCCGCAAGTTATTGAAGATGCCATTGGCTAAGCGGTGGCCGGCGTCGGCGGCACAAGTTTCTCCGGGGAAAGCCCAGAGGCGGAAGTATTTTTCAAGGCCGGTGCCTTTGACCGGAGCAAGGTCACACCAGTAGTAATCTTGCCGAGTCACTGCGGTTTTGTAAACGCCATCGAGAAGTTTTTGATACTCTTCGCGCAGTTGTTTTTCGAAAGCGAAGGTTTCTTCTGTTATATGTTTGGCCCACCATTCTTCAAAACGGTCTTCACCGTCCTCACCAAGAATTCCAGGCCGAATGTTTTTCGCGATGTAATCCACCAAATTTTTATAATCTTGCCCGTCATAAGATATGCGGTGCTGTTGCACGGGAAGGGTCGGCACGAACGAAAGCGGCATCGATTCCATCCAGGTGTATTGCTCACAAATGGTCTCGCTCGTCCCTTGCAGTGGAACGGTAATACGTGGGGGGAAGAATTGGGCACGAAAGCCCTTTCGGTCTTGTATGGTTTCTTCGGGGTGAGTGTTCCCAGAGATATAATTTTTGTAATAGCCGCGAAGATTGGTCCAAAAACTTTCAACGCCGTAGCCTTCGACTTCCGGACCGCACGCCATCGAAGTCACCAAAAACTCGGGCAGGCGGTAGGTTAAGAATCGTTTCCAATGTCCATTGTAGTTGGCGCCTGTGATTTCTTTGTTTTGAGATTTGGGCGGGATCTTGAGGACCCAGTCACCCATTTTCTTTTCTTTCACCTGTTGCAGAATCTCTTTGTAGAAGAGGTAGGAGATATTGACCATCTCTTTGAACTCGGCCCCTTTTTTAACCCACTGGTTGTAGGCCTGAATGGTCTCTATCATATTGTTCGCGCGGAAATTACGCGTGAGTTTGGCGTAACGATCCAGGACGCCATCAAAATCCAGTCGATGGGGCTCGTCACAATTGTAAAACAATTGGTATTTTCGGCTACCATCGTAACAAAGCTTGTCCCAGAGGTAAGGATTCTTCCAGCCCGAGTCTTTCAGTTTTTTCCATTCGGCAAACAGATGTTTTTCGGATTCTTGCACAGAGGAGCCATAGAAGTGCGAGAATAGGCCTTGATCAGCGACGAAGTACTGTTTCACTGATTTTTCGATTCCAAAGACATTGGCGGCAATTTTGTAGGCGCCGAGGAACAGGATCATGTGGGCTGTGCCGACCACGAGCGTGCCCACCACTCCACCACTTCGCGGGGTTTTCAATACTGGGATCGACCTCAGGGCTTGAACGATTCGAAATTTATCGGCCAAAAAGGCGCCCGTGGACAAGGCACCTAAATAGAGTCCACCGCCCACCAGCACATTCGCGGCCACCGGAACAAATTGATAAGCGATTTCATTGATTAGGCCCTGTTCTTCGGGCGAAGCCGTGAACCAATCATAGGCCTTATCACAGGCGGCCATGTCACGGGCGAATTTGCCAGTTTCAAAAAAGGATTTGAATCCCATACACGCCTTTACGTCTTCGTTCCCGGCGAAGGTGCCGATTGAAGTGGCGGCCAACATACCTGCGAGCAGACCGCCGGCGAAGAAACCAAGTGGCTTCAAAAAGCCTTTGCTGGCCGATCCACCGATTTTGTTGAAGAACGGTCCGGCCAGAACCATAAAGCCGAATAAAGCGACCCAACCCACGGGATCAGTGAGGGATTCGAGATACTTTTCCCACGCGAGAGGATTATTCGAATACTCGACCATAAGTGTGTAAGCCGCGGCCACCCCGAGAGCCGTGTAGAAGGCGAAGGCGGAGCGGGGAAAATCTTTGACTGCGCCGGCCATCGCTCCGGGACCGCGCGGTCCCTTTTCCGGTCGGGCCTCACCCTCTTTGACTTCCTGGATCTCGACTAAATTCTCTTTACCTTTAATGACGCGGTCAAAACGGCGCGCGAGCATTCGAGATTTGCTTCGGGTCCAATCGAGCGACTTTTCAAGCGCGCTCGGCTTATTGGCGGGATCGAATTCGGGGAGGTATTCGGTGTAGCGAGAGGAAATACCTGGATTGCCTGATCCGTACGACGGGCGTGTGGTCGGCTGAGTTTCCACCGGTACGAGTGCGCGATTGCTGGGAATGGGACTGTTACCACCACGAACCCGGGGGTAATTAGGATACTTTCCTTCAGTGCCTCGCGAGTTAAGAGCTCCATCCCAAGTGACTCTTCCATCAAATTCTAAAACTCCACGGCGAGACTCGGGCGCAGTGGTACTTGTCCAATCGGTCATCCACGACACCACTCGTTCCCGCCCGACATGGTCACGTTGGCCTTCAAACATGATTTCGCGACCTTCAGGAGATTTGATTCCCGGGACGATTTCGCCCAAGCGGGCAGGTGTTTTGCCAGGCCCTGTATGGCCCGCCCCAGACGGAGCTGCGGCCGCATACGCCGGCAGAGTCATAAACGGACTCCACGCCATTACGGCGGCAAGATAGACTCGAAGAAAGAAGGAAGTTCGTGGAATGCGCATTCGGACTTACAATGAGCAAGCCCCGTGCCGAGGTTAACTGCCGGTAATCATTATGGTTCCCAGAAGTCCTCATTCTGGAGTCCCTGATCATGGTTTGGGCAGAGATGAGTAACTTACAGATATCACGAAGAAAAATCGAAATTCTGAAATCCCCCTCGGGGCCGATTTTGCGCGCGACAAAAGGGCGCTAGAAAATGCTCTTGAGCCGATTACAAAACGCACCTGTTATTTCTTCTCTAATCTTTCTTCTCGAAGAGCTCTTCTTGTGCCCCTCGCAGATAGAAGAGATTGAGAAGCATTTGGCTGGTGGCGGGCAGTTGGTCTTTGACCTCCTGCGGGAGTTTATCCAGACCAAGTTCCATAATCTTTTCTGGCATGAGTCCGGCCCAGGCATGGCGGTAATAGACGTGCAGAATTTGCTGATTTTTGAGGGCCTCATCCAGCATTTTGTAAGCCGGGTGTGAGAGCCCGCGACGGTCGAGCACCAAGGGGCCAAAGGTGGCGAACTCATGTCGTTGAATGTTGAGAAGTTCATTGAAGTAATAAGTTACGCGTTTATTGGCGTCGTCTAACTCGGCGGCGTACTCTTTTTCTAAGTCTTTCACCGATTTTTCTTCAGTACGAATGACGTCTTCGGGACTGGTCATTCCCATTTCATCCGAGTCCATGGCGACTTGAATGCGAGTCTGCCGCTGAGTTTTAATTAGACCCAAAACCACCTCGGCGCGAATTTTTCTATTGGCCGCATCGTAAATTTGTTCGACCAGCGCGGTGGAGATGTCATTGCGCAGGCCCTGTCGCTCTTTCAGAAATTGCGGAATTTGCTTTAAATGGTAATCGTGCATGTAATCCCACTGCTTCTGGGTCAAGCGCTTGTAGGCCGTGTAAATTAGACGGGTGTTTTCATTGAGCTTGTTGTATCCGGCGAACATCCGGCTTCGCCGAATGCCATCCGTGATAGGGCGTTTGTATTGAGGGGGCAGCATGATTGCGATCGCGCCACCGACAAGTCCAGCGACAAATCCAAAGAGTAAGCCCATCACGTGGCCGGCACCAGGGGCCAGCCATCCGGCGGTCACGCCTGCGGCCGTCATGGCGGTTAAAATCGTGACGAATTCGCCATTGGCGATGTTCAGGCGCCAAGTGTTGTAGAGCCATGTCTTGGTGTTTTCCGGATTTTTAAAGCGCAGCACATTCCACGCGTGGCCCATTAATTTTTTGAAAATGGCTCGTTGCTCGGGCGTTCCCCCGCCCGTTATCATTTCAGTGAACTTTAGACTTTTGGCGATCGGAATTTCCGCCGCGTCGAGGAGGAACATACTGTCCTCCCAAAGGCGCCTTCCACCTTCCCATCCGGTGAAAGTGACGAGACTGGTGGCGCCGCCCAAAAGCATTCGATAAAGAAGCGGACGTGTCGTAGCATCGACGGCCATATTGGCCAGTTTCTCAATCGGGAAGTGGGCGGGTGTTCCGAGCGTGGCGCCACCCGCGATTCCCATGAAGAGGTCGGTGGAGTTGACCAGGTGCTTAAACACTTCACTTAGTAGTTTGGCTTTTGACACTTTCTCATTTGCAATTGGCGACATATGGTCAGACTGGCGAACGGCTTCGATAGCTCCCAGAATCCATAACAAGACAATCGTTTGGCCCGTATGAGCAACTGCATTGGCCGTGGGTTTTATCGCATAATCCTTTAGTCCCTTACCGATCCGCTTGGCTAATTCTTTGGGTGTGAGAGGTTCGCCCAGTTGAGAGGCTTTGCCACCGGGGCCGGCCAGAATATTGTCGAAGGCCTCGAGATATTGTTCGCTTAGGTGTGGAGTGATCTCAAGTGGTTCCGCCACAAAGTTCGATGCGCCAGATGACCGGAACTGGGCCTGCGCCGGCATGGTCAGCGCTAGACTTAACGTGACTGTCAGATTCAGAATCTGGCGAAACCATTTCACGAAGAAACCTACTTTCGCGCCTTGGATCGCTCAACCGCCCGTTTGACAGCATCATCCATGGTACCTGGCTTCACTTCTTTGCCGAGTTCACCTGCGGCCTGTGCTTTGGTGGCGCCCGGCGTGGTGCGCGTTTTAAAGATCACATCTTTGCTGTTCAGCTCAACCGCATTGCGACTGACGACCAACTTGCCGCCTTTGCCATCATCGCTGGGCATGAATTCGACGTGAAGGACATCGCCCTTTTTAAGTCCACCTTCGACTTTTGCGAGAAGATGAGAGACAAATCCTTTTCTTGTTCTGCCGATTGGCCGAACGTTGAACTCAGGATCGTAGCCGATCTTAGCAACTGCCTCGGCAACGGATTCACCGAAATTGACAGTCACTTTGTGTTCTCTATAAATATAGTCTCGTTGCTCGACTAATTGAAGTCGCGCAATGACGACTGCCTGCTCGAGAGTGATAGAATTGAACAGCACCTTGGCGCTAAATCGATCCCGCATTCCGGGGGGAACTCCTTTTAGTTCCATGGCGCGCTCAAGGACTCTCTGGTCTTTTTCGTTTTGTCCAAGACCCTCTAAATCGGCTGCGTTCATATGGAATCTTTCCGCGATTTGCTCATTCGTCCAAATATGACGGTTGGCTGCGTACTCTTGGGTAAAATTGGCTGTAAAAATAAAAGTCACGCGACGGGCGTCGATAATGCGTCCTCGGTTGTCTTTGGCGTAACCTTTGTCCAAAAGTTGATACATAGCTTCCCAAAAAGACTTGCTGGCCAAATTGGCTTCGTCCACCAGGACAAAGGCCTCGGCATTTCCACGAATGGGATCCAATTTCCCACCTTTATCTGAGTCGACATGTCCCACGCCGGATCCATAAAGTTCCCAAGCGGCATTACCACCCTGGATTTGATTTCCGTCGATGACGATGGGTTCAACGCCATTTACAGACATGGATAAGATTTCGGTGAGCTGAGTTTTTCCGACCCCGTTTGCCCCATCGAGTAAGATCGCTGTGGGGCCGATCTTGTCGACGTTGGCGGCCTTGGTTTCTAAAAAGTTGATGATGCTGTCGACGGCATGGTCCTGAAAGAGAACTCTTGATTTCGCTTCTTTTCTAGCTAATTCGAGCCGCTCCTGCTCGGTGCCCGAGACCGTGGTCATCCGGCGTCCTGAGGACTGGGCTACATATTTTTGGATGTGCTTCGGTGTGATATCGCCGGCGTGCTCAACTGACTGAAGCCCCAAACGCTCAGCTTCGGCTCGTAGTGCCGGGATTGTGCTGTGCTGAATGATCGCTTCAGCTTGAAGATCCCCAGCCTTTCTGTGTGCGGCGGCCTGTCGCTGCAATCCGGTGATTTCCTCCTGAATCTTGTGAACTCGGTCCTTACCCTTAGCCTCATCAAGTCGTTCCTTGAGGGCACCTAGTTTTTCTTGGGCTTCTTTGATTTGGGATCTTAATTCTTCGTCGTGCGGATGCCGAGATAGATCATCTTCCAAGGACTTGATTTCAAGCTCTGTCTCTTGAACTTCGTTGAGCATATAGGCGTTGTCGTAGTTGCCGAGCGTACGGCTGATTTTCTCGCGCGCAAGAGTGCCTTCTAAAATGTTAAGTGCCTTTCGCATGGGAGAGTTACTCATAAAAAATCGAATCGTGAGTTTAGCGGTCTCTCTTAATGCACTGTCCATGATTCCAATGCCGTAATGTTCAGATAAGGACGCCTTGCGAGATCTGAGCATAGTGTAGACGTCTTTTTCAGTCGGAGTTTCAAATCTTAGGACTTCAGTGCGATCGATAAGGGCCTGATCCTTCTCTAGCTTTTCGTTGAATTCTTGTTCGGTCGTGATCAAGACGGCTGTGATTTCACCTCGGGCCATGGGAGGAAGAAGTTCGTTGCGAATGTCCTCTTTTCCGTCTTGAACGACGGAGACCGCTTCGTCGATCAAAAGGATCGCATCCCGGTGAGATTTGAAATATTGTATGAGAGCCTTCACACGCTCCTCAACAACCCCTCGATATTGGGTACCCGCCCAAAGGGTGGAAATACTGAGAGAGTAGATTGTTTTGCCATCGAGCTGACCAGCTAAATGCTCGACAAAGTGAGTTTTTCCGGCGCCGCGATCGCCGATGATAATCACGCTTTTGGCGCCTTTTTTGATCAGAATTTCGTGCATGTGCTGAAGTTTTTCGTTTCGTCCCACATAGGTCGGAACTTGGCCAGCATTTGCCTTAGCCGTGATGTTCTCGGTGAAACGGGCTACCGCCTCTTCAGGCGTAGGTGGCTTCTCATCGGCAGAGGAACCGAGTGCCTTCCCATCCTTCCCCACCCCATCCGCATGACTTTGCGGTCCGTATAAAGTGAGCAAGAGTGCGGCGAGTAGACTCGCCAAAAAGAAGACGCGGGCTGAGATTTGGATAATAGCTTTAGTTCGCATAAATTCTCCCTAACAGGGCGTGAGAATGCAGACCCTGTGCCCGTGGAGTTCCAAGGTTAAGTCTTGAGGATCACTCATTTTTGCCGAAGCATTTAGGCCAGGGTGACGTTTTAGGCTAACAGGCTGTAACAAATTCCCGTACACGAGTTAGACATTTCGGTGGCCAACCACAAAGCTAAAACGAACGATCTATTCGTTATTTGCGATTAGAAAGAACAGCAAAAATGCAATAGGGTATTTCGGATGGGAGGCCATATGATTTGTCCACAGTGCAAAGATACAACTCTTAGTATGACCGAACGGCAGGGCGTGGAGATTGACTATTGTGGGAAATGCCGGGGCATTTGGTTAGATCGGGGAGAGTTAGATAAAATAATCGAAAAATCTCAAGGCGTTTCGTCATCAGAGAGTCCCGAATGGTCGAACCCGAGCCAAGGTAAACCCGATCGATCGTACGGCCACTACAAGCACAAGCGGAAAAAGTCGTTTCTCGAAGAGCTATTTGACTGAATTAGCCCGGGGGCCATGTCATCTGACGCCCGCCGAGCAGATGAATGTGCAGGTGGGGAACGGTTTGTCCGCCTTGATCGCCAGTGTTGATCACCAGGCGGTATCCGGCTTTGTCTAAGCCTTTGTCGCGCGCAATCTTTCCGGCGACTAGTAGTAGATGACCGAAGATGGCCTGATCCTCGAGAGTGCCGGTCGCGATAGAGGTGATTTCTTTTTTTGGGATGACCAAGTAGTGGTGAGGGGCCTGGGGTTGAATGTCGACCAAGACGGCACAATGTTCGTCTTGATGAACAATCTTACCCGGAATTTCACCTTTGATAATTTTGGTAAATAAGCTGGCCATCGTTTACCTCCATCTATGATTGGAGCAGTTTAGGTCACGCTGGCAACCGGTGTCCAGGAGTGCCATCCGTCATGGTATAAATGTTGAACCTTTGTGAGGCTGCATGCTCAAAGCTCATTCCTGGCGTCTAATGGGGCGCATTTTGTTTGTTTTTGGCCTACTGGGAGCCCAAACCGGGCACGCCGACGCTAAGTTTGATTGTGAGCTTGAGCTGCTTGAGCTCGTCAAAGGGGCCCAGATTTCGATCGAGGGGCAGGCCTACAAGGTTCGCCAAGTGGTTGAGGATGGTCACAAAAGCTTGGTGTACCGGCTAAAGGCAGAGGACGGTCGGCGATTGGCTTTGAAGATCGCCCGACCGGGTGATCCCTCGAATTTGGAATCTCTCCAAAAGGAAGTCGGCAAGGTGGCGGCCATTGAAAAGCTGGGACTTCCGCAGGCTCGAATCTTAGCCAGTGGTCAAAAGTTTTTGCTTAAAGAGTGGGTTCAAGGTGTTCGCGGCGATGTTTGGATTTCGAGTTGGTTGGCCAGCGGATCTTCGACCCAAGATCCCAAGTTTCAGGATCTGAAAAAGTTGTTCCGCCAATTGGCCGAAATGAAAATCTATTTGGGCAATCTAAAGGATCTTAACCTCATTTACGATGGAACCAAATGGGTGATTGTTGATGCCGGGAAAATTGAGAAGAGAGATTCGGTCGAAGAACTTCTAAAAGAATACGCCGAAGTTTTCTGGCGCCGCTGGGTTCACGGCGATTCTCGCGGCAAGCCGATGAAGTTTCACATCTCCCGATAGTTGGGGCCGCTGCCGCCTTCGCGGGGAGTCCAGCGGGGGCCAAGAACGTCGGTGGCTTTGCAGTCCACGCAGTTAGGTGCGTTCACGATGAGCTTATCACCTTGGCGCTCGTAAACTCCAGCGGGACAGAGGTGAGAGTAAAAATCGGCAATTTCTCCTGAGACATCTTTGCCAACTGTGAGGTGAGAGGGGATGTCGTCGCGCGTTTTATTTCCGGAAAGATAAACGCCGTCCACTTTACTTAATCCCACTTTTTCAGTCGGAAAATCGGGAGTCGATTGCTGTTTCCATTCGGCGGCGTCTTCTTCGCCATGGCCAGAGTCTCCGGGGAAGGCTCCTCCCGTCAAAGTCATCAGACCCGCTTTAATGCCGCCCATATAAAAGCCATCTTTGAACGCGTGTCGCATATTGCGCACTTTTTTAAGGTCAGAAAACACAAAGCTTTCACGTAAAGATTGATCGTAACTCGCGAGCTGACCAGCCGAAACATTGTCGGCTTGAATGGCGGCAAAAATGGATCGCGCCGCCAGGATCCCTGACATCATGGCATAGTGAATGCCTTTGAGTGCAGGAACATTCACCAACCCCACGCTATCGCCACACATGACGAGTCCATCACCGCTAAGGCTTTTGGGTAAAGCGTGATAGCCGCCTTCGGGTATGGTTTTGGCCCCCCATTCGGAACATTTTCCATCTCTTAGAATTTCCGCGAACAATGGGTGCTGTTTCAGGTGTTGCAGCAGTAGGTGCACGTCAAGCTTTGGATTACGGTAGTCGAGACCTGCCACCAGTCCAATGGCAACTTGGTTGTCCCCCATCGGATAAAGAAAACTTCCGCCAAAGCAGTCCTTCGGCAACGGCCAACCCATGGTGTGAATGATTTCGTCAGGAGCCTTCTTAACCTGCCAAATTTCCTTAACTCCGAGAGCGAATATTGGTTCCGCGTTGCCTTTAAGACCTTTCCATTTAATGTACGCCTGAGACAACGGACTTCGAGTTCCATCGGTCAGCGCCACGACCCGGGCCGAGACATCGGTGGCGGGCATGGCACCCGCGCCGGCTTGTCCATCGCGATTCAGTCCCGCAGGAGTCGTGCGTACTCCAACAACGGCCTCGCCATCCACTAATAGTGAATCCACGGGGAAGCCGGCCATAATGTTAACGCCCAAACCTTCCGCCTTTTCGCCGAGCCAGCGGACCATTTCGCTAAGTGAAGCAATGTGGAATCCGTGATTTCGCATGGTGGGAGGGGTTGGTAACGGCACGCTACCGGTTGCCGTCAGCAGGCAAACCTTTTCGCCGGTGACTTTTCTACGAAAGGGAAAATCCTCAAGCTTCATTTCAGGGAACAAAGTCTGAAAGCCAATCGGATTGACAACGGCCCCTGAAAGCGAATGGCCACCCAATGCCCCGGCCTTTTCCAATACACCAATTTCTAAGCTGACGTTGTTTTTCTTAGCCAATTGAGCCAACTCGATCGCTCCGGCCAAACCGGCCGGTCCCGCGCCCACGAAAACCACATCAAAAGGGACGACATCGTCACCTTCCGGTCGGTGGCGAATTGTCAACTGTTCCATGGGTAAAGGGGCCTGATGTTGGGCGGGTATGAAGCGGTGGGTTGTTGTCATAGGCTTAAGTTCTTAGAGGCACTTCCGCCATTAGGCAAGTCATTGCCGCAAGCATTGACCCATCTCCCGATTGGAGAGAAGCTTACGCTATGGCCGTTTTCCAGCACCACGATCACTCCATCGCCTACAGCCTACATCATGCACCCTTTAATTTTGATTTGGTTCTGCTTCAGGGCTCCCAATTTACCAGTGATTTTTGGAAGCCCGTCTTATCGGATTTAACGGGCCAAACAGCTGCCGCCGGTCGCTTGCTGATTTGTGATTGGTACGACGCCAAGGTGGAGGACGAGAATTTGGCGGAGAACTTTATCCGTTTGGTGGGGACGATCGGCCTCAATTCGGTGCGTGTGGTGGCCTTTGATGATGCGGTTGAAATGGTCGCGGAAGCTCAACGCCAACATCCAGGACTGTTCGACAAGACTTTGTTTTTTCCGCAAGGGGGTCCAAAAGGCGACGACCTCACGAGGGCCGTACGGGACCTTTGCCAGATTTAGAACGCTGTCGACGTTCCATGGCCTCCCAGAAAACGCCGTTCTTTAGCCCCACATCAGGAACCAAAATTTCTTGCACCTCAAATATCCGCATCATTTCGAGAGTGACCACGGCCGCCGGTAAAATGACATCGGCCCTATCTTTACGTAATTGGAATCGCTTCATCCGCTGGTTTAGGGTCATATTGAAAAGCCTGAGTGTTAGGGTCTCCAAATGGGCACGGTGAAAACGACTGCGTGAGCGACTTAGACCTAAGCGAAAACACAACTTCCCTAAGGCACGCAGATTTCCCCCCGTCCCAATTAAGAGCTGGGGCGGCGTTTGATTTTTTCCCATAAGGCGAACCCGCAATCGGTAAAGCGGGGTGCGAACATGCTGGGCAATGTCTTCGTAATGGGGTTTGTGCTTTACTTTGGAGAGTAGTCGTACACTCCCCAAAGGCAGGCTTTCGCGCTTGATAACTCGCCCCCGGCGGCTCATAACGATCTCAAGACTGCCGCCGCCCATGTCGAGCAAGAGAGCCATTTTGTGACGTAAATCCAAGACGTGGTTGACGGCTTTGAAGAGTAGGGCGGCCTCTTGTTCACCGTCGATCACCTTGACGCGGATTCCAGTTCGACTCTTCAGCTGACGTATGACTTTCGCAGAATTGCTTGAATCACGCAGAGCGCTAGTGCCCACAGCGCAGATTCCGCTGACCTTGAGGCGCTCACAAATTCGGCGAAATTCAGAGAGGGCCCGCTCCAATTCCACTTGCGTGGCGGGACGAATGTAACCGGCGGAGAAAGCATCTTTCCCCAGGCGCACGCTCGCTCTTTGATCCTCAAGCATGCGGACGCGGCCGTTTTTTGACTTTTGGCCCACGTAAAGACGTATGGCATTGGAGCCAATGTCGATAGACGCTAATCGAACCGGTCGCTCGAGTTCCATGGCTTTATTGTTTCGTCGGCTTACTGGGCAGTCAATTCTTTAGTTCACTCTATTTTGACTATGACGGCTCTCTGGCGCGCTCGCTCCGCTATAAGATCGTGGCAGCCGACCTCTTCTTCGGGCGTGGAGGGATGGCGTAGATGATAATTTCCTTGGGCGTCCATATCCCAGGCCAGCCGACGATCTTGAATCATGACTTGCAGAGCTTCCCAAATTTTGTCGCGCGCCGGGCGATCCTCGACGGGCGTAATCACTTCCACTCGGCCCAGAAGATTGCGACCCATCCAATCGGCCGAACCTAAGAAAAATCGTCCATCGATTTCATTGTCCTGACCGGAGCGGAAGTAGAAGATGCGAGAGTGTTCAAGAAACGGTCCTATGATGGAAGTGACATGAATATTCTCACTGACTCCGGCAATCCCGGGCTGAAGGCAGCAAAAGCCTCGCACGATAAGATGAATGGGCACGCCCGCCTGTGACGCCTCGTAAAGCGCTTCGATAATCCCGCGGTCCTCCAGATTGTTGCATTTAGCGATGATCCCCGACGGGCGACCCGCTTTGGCGGCCTCAGCCTCTTGGCGAATCATTTGTAAGAATCGGGGCTTCATATTGATTGGTGCGACCAAGAGATGTTCGTAGTCGGCTTTCAATGACCGGCCCGTTAGATAGTGGAAAATCTGAACCACTTCACTGGTGATATGGGCCTTGGCGGTAAGAAGTCCAAAGTCCGTATAAGCCTTGGCTGTTTGGGAGTGATAGTTGCCCGTGCCGATATGAACGAAGGAGCGAAATTCCTCGCGCTCTCGCCTAACCACTAAGGCGAGTTTCGCGTGGGTCTTGAGGCCGACGATGCCATAAACCACGTGGACCCCGGCTCGCTCCATCGCTTGCGCCCAATAGATGTTTCGCTCTTCATCAAAGCGGGCTTTAAGCTCCACGAGACAAACGACTTGTTTGCCGAGTTCGGCCGCACGAATTAAGGCGTGAACAATGGGCGATTCTTCATTGGTTCGATAAAGGGTCATCTTAATGGCCACAACCGCAGGATCGGCAGCTGCGGTGACGATAAAACGTTCGATACTGGTCGAAAAGTTCTCGTACGGCAAATGGATCAGCAAATCTGTATTGCGAAGTAAGTTGAAAATATTCAATGTTTCGTCTGCGAGCTGCGGCAGAGTCACCGGTGACCACGGTTTAAATTTGAGCTGAGGAAGATTGAGTGCCGCAATCGCCGAAAAGTTTTTGTATTCCAGTGGCAAAGGAAATTCAAAAATCTCATCCGTTTTAAGATCCAGTTCATCGATCAGAAAATCCAAAAGCCAGGGATCGGGGTTGGGACCATGCTCAAGGCGTACGACTTCGGCGAATTTTCTTTGCTTGACCTCTTCCTCGATGAGTTCAAGAAGATCTTCCACTCCTTCCGTGTCGGATTCGATGTCGGCGTTCCGGGTCACACGAAAGGTCATTACATTTTTAATCTGCATGCGCGGAAATAACTGATCGAGCTGTTCCCGGATGATCGCCAAGATGCTGACAAATCGTTCCACGCCCGGGTCCGTGTTGGGAATGCGGATCCAAGTGGGGAACAAATCCGGTATTTTGATTCGAGCAAACAACAGATCTTCCTCGTTCGGCACCTGCAAAGAAACCGCCAGGGAAGTCGAAAGATTTGAAATCAAAGGGAACGGATGCCCAGGATCGACCGCCATGGGAGTCAAAACGCTGAAAATGCGATCGCGAAAGAAGGCTTTGGCCCAAGACTTTTCACTCTCGTTGAGATCATGCCAGTCCAAAAGCGTGATGCCACGGGAGTTGAGGTCGGGCATTAGATCGCGTGTAATCAGGTCAAAAATCTGTCGATTCAGGCTTAAAACTTCATGACGAATCATTTTAAGCTGATCTTCCGGCGTCATGCCGTCTGGCGACAGTGAAGATACACTAGCTAGGACTTGCCGCTGCAGTCCTCCCACTCGCTTCATAAAGAATTCGTCAAGATTCGATTGGAATATGTTTAGAAAACGAATGCGCTCAAGAAGCGGATTGCGATTGTCGATAGCTTGGTGTAGCACGCGCTGGTTGAACTTGAGCCAGCCCGCTTCGCGATTGAGAATGTTCATCGTGAGCGGATATTAACCCTGATCTTGCATAAAAAGCAGCAGATTTTCCTTTTGTGCCAACACATCCCGATAGCCCAGGTCCACGAGGGAGCTCAAATAAACAGGGTCGAAGGCTAAATAGGAAAGTATTTCAGACGTTTCCTTGGGGCTTCCGAGGCCAGAGAGTAGGAAGCGCAATAACGGGGGGAGGCCTTCCATTCGAGTCTCGGCCAGTTCGCTCAGCATTTGACTGGGTGAGATGTGGAGAATCGAGAGCGGCCGAAATTTTCCCGCCGAAGTCAGGCTCATATTTTCGTTGATGATACGGACACGTTCAATGTCGATCTCAATGGCATCCATAAATATCGCGTTGATGACGACGCTCAACACACGGCCAAGTGTAGGATTGATGATGTTGTCTTCAGTTAACCTCTGTTCGCGAACTTTGCGAACTCCGATGACTAGTATTTTTTGGGCGCCGACCCGGCGAGCAGGTGCCAGGGGTGCTGTATTTCGAAGAGTCCCGTCCCCGTAGTAGCGATCACCAATTTTCCACGGTGGGAAAAAGATCGGAATGGCGGCCGAGGCCATGACATGGTCGACTCCAATTTGTGATCGAACGCCGATGCGCTGCACTCGTCGCCACTCTTTCAACTTGGGATCTCCCATAAAAAAGGTCACACCCAATGCGGTGGAATAATCCAGCGCCGTGACGGCAAGCGAGTGAAGAGCGCCGCTTCGAATATTGGATTCGATGCGATCGAAGTGAATGTATTCTTGTAAGATGTCACGCAGTGGTTCGACATTCATCAGGCCTGAGCGGGTGGGCCGAAGTCGTCCCGAGACGCCGCCCAAGGAGACGCTTCGAAACATTTTGACGGCCTGTTTTCCCACCGTGAAGTAATCGGTTTTGAATACGTCTTCTGACGTGAGGGTGCGCCACATTTGGCAGAGGTTTTCTGTGGCCTTATCTAAGTTTCCGGCCTCGGTGGCAAGATAGGTGGCGTTGATGGCGCCGGCGCTTACGCCGACCAGATTTCGAAATAAGGAGTAATCGCCTTGCGATTTACAGATTTCGAAAACGGCCCGAAGCGCACCAGCCTGGTAGGCACCACGCGCACCTCCACCGGATAAGACGATGGCGTGATCATTGCAAATTCCCATCTTATTAGTCTTAGCTTATCTCCGCTTAGAAGTCAGAGATTAAATCTACAAGTTCGGGATAATCGATAAAGGGATTACGTTCTTTCTGGTCCGCGAAAATAATTTCGTGACGGGATTTTTCGAAATCGTCGACAGGATCGAGTCGGTGCCAGGCCCTAAGGCTGGACTCCTCATCGGCGGGAACCGGCAATTGGTAGCGGATTGAAAAGTAAAGAATGGCGCGGGCGGCGTTGCCCTTATGTGCGTCAGGAACTTCGAAGAGCGTTTTTCGGCCGCCATCTTTGCCATAACCTCGGCGGGCCAAGGGGCATGGACGATTCACTGGAGTGACGACATTCCCGAGGGGGAGATTGCTGCGCGAGCTGTTTGCACTTGGCATAACAGGGTAGAGAATATGAAGGTCAGCTTTTTGTAAATCTCGGGGGAATCGACTGCTAAACTTGCTTTGTGGCCAGGTATGTTCCGTGTTGATCACATTAGGATCGGGAATTTGCCCGGGGCCGGGCGGGCTCTTCGCATAATCGCTGGCTGTTGACAGGTGCTGGCAATAGACATCCCGCACGGCATAGGTGGAGCCATGGCGCTCGAGATGGAGCCGGCCGAAAAGAATTTCTCTCGCCCTTCGGTAACCTACATTGGTGTGCTCGTAGCAGCCGGTGTCCGAGGGTGAACACCGGCTTTTCAACGTATCGTGGTCGTTGGCCTTAGGAACGTGGGCGGAAGACAGGATCCTAAAAATCTCTGACTTAAGATCAGCATCGCGCATACCATTGTCGATCGAGCTGTAAAAGGAGGACGGATAGTAGGATTTCTCTTCGGATAAGGTGGCGGCATGGGACGTAAATTGGGCAAAGACGACTGACGCGAGGAGGGCACATAAGAATTTCTGCAAGCTATAACTTCCTTGTTAAGGCTTGCTCTTATCTTATTCACTTGGATTGGATTTGGAACAGAGAGTGAGCGAACCTAACCGTAAATCAAAGTTGAAATTGACCTAGGTCTAGGTTCGCTCGAATCGATGTGGATTACTTGCAGGTAAAACCGGCGGCTTCCAATTTTTCTTTGAGACCGGTCACTTTTTCTTCACAGTATTCTGTGCCATTCATGCTGGACCACAGCACATTTTCCTGACCCCATTTTGTGTATCCCACTTCACAGCCTTTTTCTTTGCCACGAATTTCCATGATGCGGGTGTCGTTTTTAAGACTGCACTCGACTTTAGAGCCAGTCGAGTTTTTGGCCATTTCTTGCTTGGCGTCCATTTTTTTGGCCTCAGTTTTGCCGGCAGCAGCGGCAGGCGTTGGACTCATTTCCGAAGTATCTTTTTTGCCCTTTGAAGCACAGCCAACGGCCATGGCGGAAAGCAAAGTGGTGATAATAAGAATGCGCATTTTTCCTCCCGTTTTCATGATTTACGCTTCCAAGTCTAGAGACGCCCGCTCCTTAAGTCAAAAGATCCCTTGGCCAAAGGTCGCGTGCACTATAAGCCGCAAAAATCCGAAATGAAATTGATGTCGGCTCAGAGTCTGAAGGTGAAAATTTTTGAATCTCAGGGCACGCGTGTGATTCCCCTGACGAAGTCGAGTGCCAATATTGGGAGCGCTGGTCATTGCGATGTAGTGATGGACCATCCAAGTGTTCACTCGGAGCATTTGAGAGCCTGGTTCGATGGCGGTCGAATTTGGATTCAGGATATGGGGAGCACATCAGGAACTTTTTTGAATGGAATTCGTCTGCCCAGCTTGAAGCCGATGCTGATTCGCGAGTTGGACGTGCTAAGACTTGGCGATAGTCCGTCCACGGTTGGTTTGGAAACTCATTTTGTTCGTTCGCCGGTCGTTCGATCTGGAAACACGGGTGAAGAGAAGGAATCCAAAGATCGAGATTCGGCCGACGACGATATGATTAAGAAACGGGACGAATTGGCCAAGCTCCGGCGGGAGCTCGCAGAAATCAAGTTGCAGCTCCAAATGGGTCGTTTGGACAAAGAGTCCGAGGACGAGGCTCATCGCCAGCTGTCTCGTATTCGCAGCGAAATTCAGGAACTTCGGGATCAGAAAATTCGGCTCGAAAGAACCCTGCGCCAAATGGAGTCCAATCGCCAGACTCAGTTAGGCGCGTTAGAAAAAGAGTTGGCTGAGCGCAAGGAAGCCGCGCTGACGCAGTTGAAGAATCTGATGGATCACGAAATGAGCAAGCTGGCCGAATGGAAAGTCAAAGTCATGGCCGATATTCGGGTCGACGTTCAAGCCCTCAGTCAAAGCAAATCTCGCAGCTGGGTCACGCGACCGCTTTCAAAAGATATGATCCTCGAGTGGGAGGCCGATATTCAGGCTGTCATTCGCAAAGCTATGCTGGGCGAAGTCGTAGGTGGTGAGGCCGAGAGAACTCCGGCCGTTTTGGCCGCCGCGAGTGGATCCGAATTTACTGGGACCGACCTTAGCATACCTGAGCCGCCGCCGCAGACGGGATCTTCAATGATCAACACGGCCCCGACGGTCTTAGAGCGCTCGCGAGCCAGTACAGGTACCAGCACCACTCCACCGCGGTTGGAAAATTCGAGATCTTCTCAGCGAGCTCGCCATTCCTCTTCGCGACCCGTCAGGCTTAAAAGTAAGAGTCGACGACAAAAGAGTGAGTTGGTGCGAATAGTCCTAATGCTCCTGTTGATCGCTGCCTTGGTTGTTGGAGCTATTTTAGTCAAGAAGGGCTTGCTTCCGGGGACGAGGAGTTCGTCCTCGACGGGGGAAGCTCGCCAAACAGCGGCTGTGGCGAAGCTTAGATTTGATCCTGTCACGACCAAAGACTTTAAGACGACGTTCACTGACAACGTGCTCTTTACCAGCAGTTTTTTAGATGTCGAAATGAATCCCACCTATCGTACGCAGTGGGTGAGTTCTTTTATCAAGTCCGCCACGAAAGATTGGAAACTCGACTCAACCGCGGCCCGCAAGATAGTTGAGCAGGAATTGGCCTTGATCAAAGATCTTCGTCGGCTGCGTGAGAATATCGATGGACGGGCAGAAAAGCCTGGCATTCAGGCCATGCGGGAGCGTGAGGCTGCGTTTACAACGGAGCTTTCCAAGCAAATCAAGAGCAAAGGTGGCTCGGACAAATTCTGGCGGCTCAAACGCAATTTCTTTGGCCGCCATCAAGCCCAATACTCGACGGCGCGTCATTGACCTCTCAGGTGACTTTGTTTCCGGGCTGTGAGACGACAACAGGCTCATGAAAGTCCTTATCATTCGATTTTCGAGCTTTGGTGATGTCCTGCAGACACTCAGCGTGGCCGGTCGAATTGGACAGTCTTGGCCAGAGGCCGAAATTCACTGGGCCAGTCGGACTGAGTTCGTTCCGCTTATTGAGAGTCACCCGCGGATCAGTAAAGTTTGGTCCCTTAACAAAGGGGCGGGGCTGGCAGAGCTCGTTAGGCTGGGTTCCCAACTTCGAGCTCAGGGCTTTACCCACGTTTACGATGCCCATAACAGCCTTCGCAGTCGGATTTTAGGATGGCAGCTTTGTGGCGGGTTGGGCTGGCGCTGCTGGTTCGGTCGATTGAAGTTTTTGCGACGCTCTATTTTTCGATGGCGTCGATTCCTGTTATTTCGTTTTCGCATCAACCGGTTCCCCAAGCCATTTTCTGGCCAACGAGCGCTGCTCGAGCCATTGGCGAAATGGGGTTTGCCTATTGAAGCGCCCCCAGTGCCTCAACTTTTTCTGCCGTCGGTTGATTTGAAAAGTCGGATTGGCAGGGGGCCGTACATCGCTCTAGCGCCGTCGGCGGCTTTTCCGTTGAAGCGATGGCCGGTGGAAAAGTGGCAAGAGCTCATTCGGAGTGAAGAGCGGCACCGCTTTGTGATTTTGGGTGGCCCAGAGGATAGCTTTTTGAAGGAGCTTGAGTTGGATCCGATGCGTGTGGTGAATTTAGCCGGTCAATTGTCTTTGATGGAGAGTGCAGTCGTCGTTTCACAGGCGCAAGCCTTGGTGTCGAATGACACGGGTCTTATGCATGTGGCGGAGCAGGTGGGGGTTCCATGTGTCGCCTTGATGGGCCCGGCGCCATTTGGGTTTCCCTCAAGACCGAAGACCAAAATTTTACAAAAGGATTTAACTTGCAGACCTTGTAGTAAACATGGGCAAGGTCCCTGCGTGAATCCGAATTTTCAGCAGTGTCTGCGTGATATTACGGTCAAAGAGGTGCGCCAAGAGTTGGAGTGTCTGATCCATGCCTAATTGTCTTAGGAATTATTTCTTTCGTCATTCTCTTCGCTGGCATTTTTTGGTGGCCTTTGCGGTGGGTCTCGTTTTACGGGGGCTTTGCGCTTATTTTGTCTTTGGTCCCCAGGCTTTGGATGATTACAAGCATGGTGTCTGGCCGGCGTACCAGTTTTTCGCGAACCTTCCTCTCGACATCCCTAATTATCGCAGTCACCTTCTGGTTTGGACTCTGAGCTCCTTTATTTGGCTGGGCTCACTTGTAGGTGTGGACTCTGCTCTAGGGCAGGTTCGTAGCATGTATTTCGGTCTTGGGGCCATCAGTATGACGGCTTTGCTTGGAACCTATCTCTACGTTCGGGCCACCGGCTCGCGACTCTTTGGCGCGGCCGCGCTCTATTTGATGGCCATGTTTCCCATTATGCCTTTTATTTCCACGCGTGCCTTCGGTGAATCTGTGGCGATGTCTTTAGTCGTGATGGGTTTTGGAACTCTCGGCTCCGCCCGCCGCCGAACGAAAGCCGACTTTGGCATTTGGATGGCCGGCTTCCTATGGCTGGGCTTGGCCACCTTGTTTCGTTTTCATGTCGGTCTTTTATACGTCACCTATATGGTCACTTTGGTGATTCGGCGCGAGTGGCGCGGTCTGATCGCAGGAAGTCTGGCCGGCCTGATTATTTTGTTCACGCAATGTGCGGTGGACTTACTGAGCGGCAAGGCGGCGTTGGAAACCCTTAGAGTTTATCTTCTTGAGAACGAAGGCGGGGGCGCCAAGTATGGGGTGAGTCCTTGGTACAATCCGGTTCTGTTTATCTTAGGGATTTCGCTAGCGCCATTTTCATTTGTTCTTTGGCCAGG
This sequence comes from Bdellovibrionales bacterium, assembly GCA_050250515.1. Classification (GTDB taxonomy): domain Bacteria; phylum Bdellovibrionota; class Bdellovibrionia; order Bdellovibrionales; family UBA1609; genus JALHOQ01. The sequence goes on from JBFWON010000019.1 coordinate 34,985, forward strand.
CTGTCGAAGTCTTTGGCGAAAGCATTGGCCGATCATTTCCTGTGCATTGATGTTTTTGATTGCCCATTGTTTGGTGGCTCACAAAGAAGAAAGATTTCTTTATCCCATTCTTGGTTTACAGCTCTGGTGGGTGGCTTACCTGTGGGCGTTTGGTGCCCGGCAAAAATGGGCGAGGCGGGTGTTTTCACCGGTGCTCTTGTTGATAACGGGGCTGGTGTTGCCCGTTGCGTGTTTGGTGAACACGCAAGAGGGCGAAATCGGTCCTCCAGCTCGGCTTGAAAGCAAGTACCATAATTTGGTTTATCTGGACTACCAGTCGCTTTTTGGTCGGTCGCGCTTTCAGTTTTATTTTTTGCGACCGCCAAGTGTAATGGAGAAAATTGAACCGGAGGAGTTCTCGGTTCATCGGGTTGAAAAGTCCTTCCATGATTACCCGAGCGCGGAGGCCGTGGCTTTTTTGACGTCGGAACCTGAGGCCCGGGATCGACTGCGGCTGCTCGCCGGGCTGACCTCCATTTCGGGTCAGTGCCTTCAGTTAGAGGAGTCGGGTTCGTTGGTTGACAAACTCATCTATAGTCTCAATCCTAAACACAATCAGCGCCGGCGACCCACCTGGCAATTGGTGTGCGAGAGAAGACTTGAAGATAATTGACGCCCTTCTGCAGCTAGATTTGTACACCCTCCGGTTTCTGAACGATAAAATTCAGAGCCCGCTCTTAGATCAGTTTTTTTTGACGATCACCCAGCTCCATAAGAATATTTGGGGACCTATCGTGGCAGTCCCTTTGCTCGGCTTGTTGATTTACAAATATCGTTTGAAGTCCCTGCGCGTTTTGGCGGCCTTGGCTATCGTAATTGCGGCGGCCGATCTGTTTTCTTACAGAGTGATTAAGTCCGTCGTGGAGCGCCCAAGACCGTTCGAAAACCCCCAAACACAGCAGTGGCTCCGAAAAATTGGTCAAGCTCATGGGCCCAGCTTTCCGTCCAATCACGCGGCCAATTGCTTTGCGGGAGCCTGCGTCCTATCTTGGTACTTTCGCAGGCGACGTCTATACTTTTACAGTTTTGCCGCAGCTGTCGCTGTCAGTCGTGTCTTTCTGGGACTGCATTATCCATCCGATGTATTGGCAGGATCTCTTCTCGGATGGGGTGTTGGAATGTTGGCCATTATTTTTATCTTTAATCGAGTATCGTGGTTTTGGTTGGCAGATCGGAAGCTAGACCAAGATCCAGAAGAGTGGAACTGGAGATCAAAGTCTCGACGACTCAACTCAAATTGACGGTTTCTCGAACTTTCGGAAATTTTAGCTAGACCTTGGTGCGGGTACACGCTTTGCATTCTACCCCGGTATGCGAGGGGGCGTGCATGAAACTCAAAAACCAGTTCTCGACCATAATGGTAGTGGTGTTTGCATCGAGTACATTTGGATGCGGGCAATCATTTAGGGCGGTTCCAGCCAATCAGGAATTTAGCAGTTTCAATGTCGAGACAGATGATTATCTGGCGAAAGCAGAACAGGCGGCCTTGGACGCACAAGCGGCGATGGATGAAGCCCATGCCCTGGTGGCTGAGATAACAGATGAAAACGGCAACATCAATATAGGTCTGTTTAAGAAGCCATCGAGTGGTGCTTCAACGCAGGCATTGCTCGATCCCGTTATCAATCAGTTGCGCGCAGCCTTTGACAAGATCTTTGCCAAAGTAAAAGTGGTGAAGGACCAAATAGGTTTAGCCCGCCAAACATTAAATGATGCTTTAGCAAAATTAGATCCCAACAATCCGGCCCATGCGGCACAGATCGAGCTGATCAAAGCGCAACTGGCTAAGATAGACCAGCTAGAAGCGCAGTTCTCAGCTTCCATGCATGCACTCGCTTCGAAACTAGATTTGGCGATTGCAGGTTTGGACGGAGTGATCAGTGGACTCGTGACGTTCATCCCGGGTTGGGGTTCTTTAGTTGGACTTGCCCTAGACTTCTTGGTGATGGGTGATGTGAAAGCGGTCATCCTGGAGTTGAAGGCCAAGCTTATGGCTCTTTAGTTACAAGTGTCCAGTTTGAACGACGTTAGGCCCGACATGTTCGGGCCTTCGTGTTTTGGAACTGTACCAAGGTGAGATCGTTTTAAGGCTATTGGTTTTGGCATCTATAAGTAACCATTTAGGGTGAGCCTCTTGATTTGGAGACGTGGATGCGGGAAAATTATAGATGTAGGACTTCAGCAAGGAGGGGTGCTTACAATCGCAGTCTATCTGGGGCGCTGATCCTGAATTCCGGTTACGAGCCCATTAAGGTTGTGAATTGGCGAAAGGCCATTTTGCTCTGGTTCCAGGACAAAGTTGAAGTCTTGGAATTTCATGCGACTCAGGTGTCCTCACCTAGTCAGAGCTTTCATCTGCCGGCCGTTCTTCGATTGAAAACATACATCCGACCCTATCTTTCTCTTACGGTCCGATTGTCTCGACAAAATATATTTATCCGTGATGGTCATACTTGCCAGTACTGCTATGAGAAATTCGCTGAGAAAAAGCTGACCATTGATCACGTTGTGCCTATCTCCAAAGGTGGGCAGCACGAGTGGACCAATTTGGTTACGGCTTGTTCGGCCTGTAACAACCGTAAGGGCGACAAAACGCCGGAACGGGCGAATATGAGGCTTTTAAGAAAGCCGGAACGTCCGCGCTGGCTTCCCAATCGTGACCTCGACCTAGAAGGCAATCGCCTACCGATGGCCTGGCGGCCTTATCTCGCGCGTTAGCTTTTCCCACTCTCGCGGCAATGCGGTCCGCGATGTTTCGTACTTGCTAAAGACCATATCGGGGACTGAGTCAACAGCCAGGCGCCGAAAATGGCAACCTGGCCGATAAGGCCGGCGCTGGCGCGCCGGTTGTAGAAACACGAGGCACCTTTTAGTAGATCTGCTCCTGAGTCGCAGTTCCGGTCGGAGTGACTTCATTGTTGGGATAGAAAATCACTAGCTTTTCGGTCCCAGACCCACGTTGGTACGACACCTGAGCTTGGCCGCCGCCATTCATCGGGATCAATTCTTCTAGTCCGACGAAGCCTTGCTCGCCGGCTGTCGTCGGAATCGTGGTCCAGTCACCCAATGGACTGGCTCCGAAGAAGTCATCTCTCTCAAGAGCATCATCGTCGCCGCTCAGGGTTCCAATCTTAACGTGGAGTTTTTGATCGGACCCTTTCGCCAATAAATTCAACGGAGCTTCAATCACCGCCAAGGTGGATTGGGGGAAGGGAGCCATTCCCGCCACGGCTAAAATTGCCGGTTGATAATCCAAATCGGTCTCTTTGCCCGTGGACAGTTCAGTCTCATAGGTTAAGCGAATGCCACGAGCCACCTGCGCGTCCAACAGCATGCTAACAAATTTGCCAACTCCAACGCCACCGACGCTAGTGCCGATGGTTCCAGCGATTTCTTGTTCGGCGACACCGTCACCGTCTGCATCCAATAGGGCGCTAATTTCACAGCCGACCCAAGTGGTGACGGGTGTGTGAAGTTTAACCCCGATTTGGAGAAAACTCTCAGGTCCCGATTGTCCCGCGCGCTCCACAATGCGATAGCCGGCCGTGCTCATATCGCAAGAGCGGCTGCGCCAGAGGTTACGAATATTGGTGGCCTCTTTGCGAGCATCTTGCCCAATGAGATTGAAGGGCAGAGCAAAACCCTTCATCGGGCTTGAGTTGGTGAGAGTCACCGAAGTGGCACCCAATGATCCACCTTGGATAGTCGTGGATTGGGTGGCTAGAGCTAACACCGGAACTTGCGTCAGGACCTGGCGACCCGATTGCAAATATATTCGGGCTTCCAGTTCTGAAGCAAAAGTGTCAGCCGGCGAAAGCACGACTTCGATATCCACATTCACTGAAATCTGGCTGTGAGCGGGGACGGTCAACGCGGGCGGCATGTTCAATCGGAGTCCGGCGGTGGCCATGGCTCCAAAAGACAGTGCCAAATCCTCATCACCTAGGTTCTTAATAGAAAGGGTTTGGCTTCGGCGCCGGGGAGTTCCCACTTGCACGCGTCCTAAGCTGATGGAGGCAGGCTCAACCAACACTTTGGCTTGAATGGCCTTGTCGAGTTGAATGCGGCCTGCGCCCTGAAGGGTCATAGGAATGTTCGGAAGGGTGTGACTTGTTCCCATAGCTAAAGATTTTAATTCGGCAACGGTCAAGTCCGGATGGGCCTGACGAAGCAATGCCATGACCCCAGACATATGAGGCGCGGCCATGGAAGTTCCACTCATGCGAACCGCTGCACGTCCTTCACCCATCGCGGCCGAGGTGATCGATTCACCAGGAGCAGCGATCTCCGGTTTGAGAAGGTTGTCTTCCGACCGGGGGCCCTTCGAAGAAAACGAAGTGATTGTATCGATCAGTTCAGGTTCAAAAATCTTCTCAGGAGTTTTGAATTCGATTCGAACTTCGCCTTGCTCCATGTCGGCGCGAATCTTAAGTCCCAGCTCTTGGCTAATCATAATGGCGGGAATATCATACTTTTGATCTCCCCCCATGGCGCTGGCGGGACCAGGCGCGTTGTTGTACACCACGACGCCGACGGCACCAGCTTCGAAAGCGCGGCGGGCTTTTTCAACGAACGTCACCTTGCCTCTTTCGATCAAGGCGGTTTTGCCGTTGAGCTGGGCCTTCACCTCATCCGTTAAGTCTTGATCGGCCAATCCGATGTATACGAGTGGGGCTTCAAGGGCCTGAATGTCAGCGATCGGTTTGGAGAAGCCAGCTTCGACAGCTTTGGCAAGCCATACACCGGTGGGCGACGTGAAGCGCACGGCCGGGAACTGCCAAGTGTGAGGCGAACCATCTACGCTAGCGGCGATTGAAATTGCATCGTCGGATGTGCTGGGCGCGCCCACAATGTAATCGGTCGGTCCGGAGTTCCCGGCCGAGGCGACAACCACCGTTCCACCGCGGGTCAAATTGCGGGTCGCTTCCGTATAAAGAATCTGAGGTTGGCCAAAGCCACCACCTAAAGAAAGGTTAATGACTTCTAGGCGATCTGAAATATTGAGATCGCCGTCAGGATCGGCCGCGAATTCGAAACCGGCAATTACGACGGCGTCGGAGGTGGAACCATCCTTACCAAAAACTTTAACGGCGTAAAGTTTCGCATCGGGTGCAACACCCGAGTAAGTCTGGCGATTGTCGCCAATTCCAGCGACGGTTCCTGCCACATGCGTCCCGTGTCCCGCTTCATCAAGCGGGTTTGCATCGGGATGGGGAAGATGGTTGGCAAAGAAGGGTGAGGCGGCGTTGAAGTCCGTTCCGACTAGATCCACTCCACCAATGACTTTGGCATTCGGAAAGACATTGGCCGGTTGGGCCGGGTCGATGGCTTTATACTCCGCTGGATCGCCGGATCCGCCGAGCATGCTGTGAGTGTAGTCGATGCCCGTATCCAAAATTCCCACGCGCATACCTTGTCCACGAAAACCAAGAAGATGAGCGGCCTCTGAGCCGATAAAGCTCACTGAGGTCGTACTGCTGGTCAGAATGGGGGCGGCCACGCTCGAGACTTCCTGCGGGCGACCGAACTGCGTGGCATTGCGGGCCGACTTCACCCCGGCCATAGCCATGATCTGTGGCAGGTCTTCCGGTGCACTAAAAATCGCCAGACCATTTAGAGTCAGGCGGTAGCGGTAAACCACTTGTGCCGCAGGGATTGAGCTGCGGAGTTTTTGTTCAAAGGCCGCTTGCTCGGCCAGCACCTGCTGTTTGGCGGCGTCGCTGATCACGAGTCCGCCTGGGGACATCGTGGCCGAAGCCAGCAAAGCTGGGGACTGGAGTGTGACGACAAAAAGTCCTGGTACGGAACCAATCGGTCGGTCACTGATGATGTCGGACGTGTTGGTCTTCGGCGTTTCGATCGGCGCTTTTTTGGCTGTGCAGCCTAAAGCCAGGATCAGGGCCGTAACCAAGCTGATGCGAATTGAGTTCATGTTTCCCCCTCCTCGTGGTCATGGGAAGGTATTAGGGGGTAGAGTCTCTGTAAAAGTTTTTGTAATTTTTGTCTTGAATGGAACTATTTACAGGACTCAATGCGTTAAGTGCCCTAAATCCCTTCATAGGGAGGTTTGCTTATCTATAAAATATTTTTCGGGGAGGACCATATGAAACGCATTTTAATTATCATCGCGATGGCCACTTTGTCTCTTGAGGCTCTGGGCCAAGATTTCACGCTGCAGAACTTGTCTGAGAGCGACTACAAGAACTTCGTCAAAGACGCATCGGCGAATTTCAATCACACCTCGGTTTCGCCCGCGAGCAGTCTCGGCTCCATCTTTGGATTCGAGGTGGGCTTGGTCGGAGGAATCACCAAAACCAAAAACATCGACAAATTGGTCAAGGCTCAGGACTCATCCGCGAGCGCCGAACAACTTCCCCATGGAGAAATCATCGGACTCCTGACTGTTCCGTTTGGGATTACGGGAGAGTTGGGTTTTGTGCCCAAGGTCGGAAGCGATGATTTTAAATTTCAATCCTATACAATTGGAGTGAAGTGGACGCCGACGGACTTTCTCTTAGAGCTGCCTCTGAGCTTGGCCATTCGGGGTCATTACACCAAATCGAAGGCTGAGATGAAGCAAACGATTTCCAACGTGCCCACGAGCTTTGATTACGAACAGACCGGTACAAGTATCGGTTTGGTGGCCAGTAAGAATTTTGTCATCGTCGAACCTTACATTGGAATTAACCTTGTGAACGGCAAGGGAGATATGACCGTGACAGGTTCAACCACCGTCTTTAATTCCAGTTTCACCAGTTCGCAATCCGCCTCCGCCAGCGTCTCGGGAACTTCGATTCAGGTGGGAGCTGAATTGAAACTCTTGATCTTCAAATTGGGCCTTGAGTACGCCAATGTGCTCAGCGCCGACCAGTACAGCGCGAAGCTGGCACTGTACTTCTAGATTCATGCGGCCATGTCCTTCGTTACATATAAGGAAAAATTAAAAGACCTCTCCAAGAAGGTCGTGGCCGCGCAAAAAGAAATCCGCATTCTCAACAGCATCCGCGTGAACCCAGAATGGGAAGCTTCGCTTAAACAGTCGCGCTTTCGTGATTTGCCTGGAGGCGTTCGTGAGCATTACGAAAGTGTAGCCCTGGGCTTCGATCCGGAGGCCAAAAAGCTCGATCTGAAACGCTTAAAGTTAGAGATCATCCACGTCTTAGGTGAGCAGGACGAGCTGGGCGTCTTTTTGCAAACCATGTGTGATCAATATTCGCGTGTAGTCGATATGCTAAAAGCTCGGGGAACACCCGATTTTTATCGGGCTTCTCGTGATCTTTACGGCAGCCCTAAGGATTGTTTCGCGCAAGACAAGAACACGATTTCCGAAATGGCCCACCTACTTTACACAATCTTGAGCGGTGTGGGGCCGGGGATTCCGGATCCGCCGAATGAGGCCGACGTTACGGCTGAACAGGCGGTGGCGACACTCAATGACCGATTCTCTCGATATTTTGATGGAGAAACGGTGACAGCGAAATTGTCGGACGGCATCGTGGCCGACGCGGCCGCCGGTGGTGACAAGGTCAAGATCAAGCAAGGCGCCATGTTCACGCAAAGGGAAGTCGATCTCTACGAAGTCCATGAGGGCTGGGTGCATGTGGGTACCACCTTAAGTGGTCGAGGGCAGCCGGTTTGTGGGTTTTTAAGTGTTGGTCCTCCCCGCTGTGCCGCGACCCAAGAGGGCTTAGCCGTGATTATGGAGATCTTTACCTTTCGCAGCTTCATTCGGCGTGCCAAACAGATCAATGACCGAATCATCGCGATTGAGAAGGCCGAAGACGGCGCGAATCTGTTGGATGTGATCGAATACTTTCGCACCGAGGGTTACACGGAAGAGGAATGTCTGGCGAACGCTTTTCGCGTTTTTCGTGGAGGATCGCTGGATGGCGGAGTGCCATTCACCAAAGATATTTCCTATTGCAAGGGATTTGTCGAAAATTACAATTTTCTTCGCTCGGCCATTCGCGTCTGTAAAGCCCAGGTGATTCCCTTTCTTTTTACTGGGAAACTTCATGTTGAAGATGTGCCCATGCTCTACGCCAAGCATATGGAGGGTTTGGTCGCGGCCCCGCGTTTTTTACCACCTCATTTTCAAGATTTAAACGGCTTGGCCGTGTGGATGAGCTTTTCTAGTTTTTTCAACCGCGTCGATCTGCAGTCCGTGCAGGAGCATTACAAAAAGCTATTTGATCGGCATTTGTAATTGCGCTAGTTTCGCAGGCCATGAAACAAATTAAGTCAGTTCTTTGGATGTTTTTCGCCATTCTGATCGTTGCTGGAATTGGGACCTTCGTTGTGACCAATTATTCCTATGTTTTTTCAAAACGAGTGAAGGGTAAAATTTTGGATGTTCAACGAGTGACCAATCCAAGTGCCGTCTTCACATCGAAGGTCACCGATGCCCAGATTCACTCCTACTCCATCTTGATTCAGGGAGACGATGGCAAGCTCTATACCTCCAGTTCCGATGATCGTCAGTGGCAGGTGGCCGGGAAAGGCTATTGCGTAGAGGTTTTGCTGTATCGCTATCCGCCGTGGAATTTGGAAAAGGGCAACACCTACTACAACGCTAGGTTGGAGGAGCTGAGTCTATGTAACGGTCAGCCGGTGCCGATGGGTAGTGAGGCCCCAAAGGGGGAAGCTCCGAGCGCTGGCTCTGCTGCGCCATCCGTTCCGAAAGAAGATGCGCCACCTCCGCTGCCGACTGAGGTTGAGGAGTAAGCGCGCGCTCCATTTTGAGCGCGAAATCGCGAATTTCGAATATCATCGGCGTCATCAGAGCCCACAGAACTCCATGAGTCAGTAGAACTGCCCAAAAGGGTTTCGAGTAATGCAACAGATGCAAACCTTCGCACCAAACATAGGTCAGCGGTCCGGTGAGGCCCCCGAGTAAAATCAGCGTACCCGCTCGGCTACGAAGGTGGGTCTGGCTGGCCACGGTGAAGCCCAAAAGGACCCACATACATACCAACCAGGCAGGGGACAAAGTCGATCCATCCGCTATACTAAATAAACCTAGTTTAATAAAGGTCGAATCGACCATAAATCCCACAAAGGCCAATGCCGACAGAAAGATCAGTTCGCCCACCCTGTGAGTCATAGGCCAAACGTGAAAGGCGATCAGGATAGGCATGGGAGCCAGACTCAGCCAGGGCCAGCCTTTCCAAGCGGCAAAGGCTACAAGCCACCAGCCACCGTTGAACAGTAAAAAGGGACGCGCCATTGAGCCGATCTGATGGATTTGCCTCATAACAGAACGTTGAAAATAGAGTTTTATGTCCACCGTGTCAAATTGCAACGTGCGGTTGTTCCAGGTTGAACCGAAAACTGTAAGAAACCATGGGTCCAGCCGATAAGAAGTTTGGAGGTCCGTATGCTGAGGAGAACATATAAATTCGCCGCTCTAGCGGCCATTTTGTGGGCATCAACGGCCTGTAGCAAGGGTGGTAATTTGACTCTTGAGCCCGGCGCTGTGAAGAACAAGTCCAAAGGGGCGCCCTACTTTCAGGTGAATCAAGGTGGCAAATCCCGTCTCGAAGGGGCGGGCGGTGTCCACGCTCTTATGGTCACAGTCCAGCCGGTGAAATCCCAAAGCGTCAGTGGCGTGAGTGGATTTTCTGGTGTGGTCAATAAGGTGGCGGGTAAGAAGTAGAAAGTGCTAGCACTACAGGGCTATTCAGCCACGTAGTGAATGGAGTCGTACATCAATTCTTCGGGACTGCGATAGTCCCATATCAAGAGATTCGGGTTGATTTCTGGGGCCGGGTTTAGATCTTGGCAATTGCCTCTGACCATGAGACCGCTTTTGGCCGTCATTAACTTAATGCGAGCCGCGGGGCTGCCATCTGGGCACAGATCTTGGTTCGTGGCGTAGAGCTTGCCCTCGTACGGGAAGCCGTTGCCGCTGTTGAGGAAGCGACCAGAGAGAGCCTGGCCATTGCGGGACTCACTTTGCCCACAGTTCTGAAAGAACAAGGCCGTTACAAAACCGACGGCAATTATGGGTATCCAGATCTTTCGCATAATAAAACGTTACAGTAAGTCATATTGAGCCGCAAGGTTGGGCCACCTTCGTCTCACTATGGGGCGGCCACCATCATCGAAAAAGCCTAGGGCGATTTAATGTGCAAGCTTGGGCACAATCTCCAAAGTGGTTTCGGCGCCGGCGCGAAGCACCCGCATTTTCGCCGGTGCATCGGCCTTCAAAGCCTGTAGGCAATAAACGTAATCATTCATCGTGTTGATCTTAATTCCGCCCAATTCCACAATCACGTCGCCTGGCTTTAAGCCGGCCTTCTCTGCCGGAGAATTTTTACTGGTGCCGGATATCTTGACGCCGGCTTGGGTCTCCGAGCTGTAATCGGGAATCGTACCCAAATAAAGTCGAAAGCCTCGGCCGCCGCCATTGCCTCGATCCGTGGATTCGACCTTTTGGTAGCGAAGAGCCGGGTTGGCTTCACCCGCCAATTCTACGGCTAGGTCTTGAACAACGCCTGCCACAGCCAGCAAACCGGCGGAGTTGATCAGCTCAGGTTTGTCTGCGGGTGTGTGATATTCGGGGTGAGCCCCGGTAAAGAAGGAGATCGCTGGAATGCGCTTTAGGTAAAACGACAAGGCATCGGTTGGCAAATAAGGGTCGGACTGCAACTTGATACTGACGGGGGCTCGCTGAGCCACCGGTTCTAACCAGGTTGTCCAATCCTGCGCCGAGCCCACTCCTTGAACAATTAAATGATCGCGCAGACGACCGACCATATCTAAGTTGATGTAAGCTGAAATGGGACCCACCGGATTTTTCTGCAGAAAATCCGTGGAGCCAAGAATCCCAACTTCTTCTCCACTCCAAATCGCGAACACAATGTTTTGTCGTAAAGTGATTTGGCGGGCCTGATACTTCTGGGTGATATCTTTAGCCATCGACAAAACGGCGGCCACCCCTGAGGCATTGTCGTCAGCGCCAGGGTGAGCCAGACCCCGTTGATCGCCTTTCGCGAGCGAGTGCCCTGTTTGCCCTTGACCTAAATGATCGCCATGGGCTCCGATGACCACCGACTTCGTGGCGCCAGGCACCCTTAGAATTCCGACCACGTTATGAGCGCGGTTGCGCGTGAACTGGAGATCCACTCGAGCTTTAAGCATCCAGGCCTTCACGGTGGCCCCGGCGACTTCACCTTGGCTGAGTTTCTCGGTCCAATCTTCGCGGGACTGACCAGTGAATGTTAGCAATTGGTCGGCAATCCGAGGACTTAGGCGTAAAATTGGAAGTGCGGCTTGAGCTCCGCGTCCCTCAAATTTCAAGGCGAGTGGCTTCGAAGAGTTGGCGTCATCAATGACTAACAAGCCAATGGCTCCCGCTTGTCGAGCCGCCAGTGCCTTGTGGGCAATTCGCGAATAAAAATTCAGATGGTAGCGGCGTTCATTCGAAATTTCGTTGGGGATTCCATCAAAGACCAAGGCCCATCGGCCCTTTACATCCAAACCCTCGTAGGCATCATAGGCGGGCTGGCCTTGATCGCTCGGTGCCACGATTCCATAGCCTGCAAAAACAATTTGGGCTTCGGGAGTGGGGCCCAACTTGGAATCCGAGGTGGGAATCCAGTCCACATCCACGGGTAAAGCGGTGCTCGTGCCGGAGCCTTTGAGCTGAGCTTGGTTCTTAACACCAAGTCGAACGCCATCGGTAAATTCGAAGGCCTGCATATAATTGCCACCGACGGGCTTAAGACCAATGCCTGCCATGTGCTCGGCGATGGTTCCCAAATATTCGGGCTCTTGCGGGGATCCGGTCATTCGACCGGCGAACTTCGGTTGGGTCAGATAATCAATCCAAGCCATGATCGGGGCTGGCACCGGCGTGGCTGCGGGCAAGCTCAAGAGCTCGCGTGCCTCCGCATCATTGAAGTCGGCCTCGTAGAGTTGTCCTTCGGTTCCCTTATCCGCATGAGTCCAAACCAATTTTCGACCGTCCGGGGTGAACACGGGTAGGCCATCAAAACCGTCCCACTCAGTGACTCGCACCGGATCGCGCCGACCCTGCACGTCCACGATAAAGAGTTCAAAATTGGCGTGGCCATATTTGTTAGAGGCAAAAATCAAATAATCCCCCGTGGGATGATAAAACGGCGCCCACGACATTGCTTTCATATTTGTGATTCGTTTCTCGTCCGTTCCGTCCACGCCAATCGTGTATACCTCTGCCGAGTGGCCATCCGGCGAAAAGCGTCGGAAGGTCAGGCGTTTGCCATCGGGTGAAAATAAGGTACCTCCGTCATAGCATG
>JBFWON010000020.1:0-45895 GCA_050250515.1 Bdellovibrionales bacterium
CCTACAAGTCGAAACAGAAAGAGGATTATGGCTCTAAGATACTTTACGCCTTAAAGAACGGCGACCGGTACGAAATCATTGGTGAATCTTGGCAAAAAATTGGGACCCAGGCTTTGGGTGCCCTCAATTTAAAGTCCGACATGCAATCCCGCGCCAACTAGGTAAAAAGGAGTCCGCCCCTTTTCCGCGAATATATTCGCGGAAAAGGGGCGGACTCCTTTTTTTCATGAAAAATATCCTCTACTCCCAACGCCAATTGTCCCCTAGCATACCCCGATCAAGAAATCGGGAGATCAAATGGGTAAGGGATTGATTGGGCTTTGGGCCGTACTGTTTTCTTTTTCAGCGCAAGCACACGACAGTGGTTGTCAGACGGGCCTTCTCGGTCCCGGTGCAGCCCTAGTCAAGCGGCTGCAGGCGAACCTCTCGCACTCCATTCTATCAGAACCTTATGAAGCCTTCGCGCGCCACCTTTTACAAAAAGAATTTCGCCCGCTCGTTGAAGACGGGTTTTCGATTCGAGTGCTCGGATCCGGCGAAACTTTGCCCACTTACTTTCTACCCCAAATGCCCGCGACTCCCCTTGCCGGCGTGGCCCCCACCGAACTCGGTCCCCAATATCAACAGGGTTATGCTGAATCGTCAGAGCTAACTTCAGAAAAGTATGAGGTCCCTGGCTACGACGACGTGATGGCGTTACTGGAAAAAGCGGGCGTCGAAAATCGAAAGTCCTTTGAGGGAAGCCCTGGATCTTTTGATATGGCCCTGCCTTATCTTCTTCACAAAATGCTACGGATGGAATTTTTGCTCGACGGCTATCCTGCGGCCGTGGTGGGTGTTCCCCGTCGCATATGGTTGGATGAAATGGGCCAACCTGTAGGCCTTACGATTGCCATCCATCATGGAAGAGCGCTTGCGGGAATTTTGCGCGTACATCCGCAAGATCTTTACCGGATAGGGGCCGTCTTCGCCGACCAAAATGCCGACGCCGTGGAGATCGGAAAGTTCTATCGCATGGATGGGTCAGCCTTCGAAATTCTTGGCAAATATTTTGAAGTCGATGGGCAACGAACCTCGGTAGTAGCTAGTGGCCTACGAATTGGCGAAGGTCGCAAGCGATTTTGGACCCATTGGTTTTCTTGGCGAAACGAATGGCCGGGTGCGCTCGCCCCTATTCGAGCTCCACGACCAGCCCCTAAAAAGCGTCGGTAGACGTACTCAAAATTTGGTGAGCCCATATCTAGCAGAGCTTTGTGATGCCTGCGTTGCTCGCAAATCTTTTCTCCCACCACTGTGTCATGGAGGCTGGTGGGGCCCCAAGTGACCAGTGGCGGCCTTACCTATTATCATTTTAGATATCCATCCGAAATCCGGAGACTACTGGGCCCGGGCCTTGTAGATTCCGAATATCGGATGTCCGCGTCTTATTAACAGTGGGTTGGCTTGTCGTAGGGGGATAAATATGTTGATCAAAAAAACTGGGAGTCCTGTATGGGCTCTCGCCATTCTGTTCACCACTGCACTCGGTGTCGGCGGCCTAGTTCTAGAAGCGGGCGCTGCAGAACAATCCCCCACTCTTCGTGAGCAGCTGGCCGAAAAAGCGGCAGAGGCCAAAGCCAAGGCCCCAGATGATCGCGCTAAGATTATGCAAAACGCTATCGACGATCTAAGAAAACAAAACATCATCAAGAAAGCGAAAAACGTAGGCGCGAAAATTCCAAGCTTTTCGTTGCCTGACGCCAAACGCGGGATCGTGAAATCGAAAGACTTGCTTGGAAAGCCTCTCATCATTGTGTTCTACCGCGGCGGCTGGTGCCCCTACTGCAATTTGCAACTTCGCGATTTGCAAAAGCACCTGCCTGAAATCAAAGCCGCTGGGGCCGAATTGGTAGCGATCTCTCCCGAGGCCCCTGATCGAAGTCTTGAAACCGTGAAGAAGAACGACCTTGGCTTCTACGTTCTGAGCGATGCGGGCGGAAAAGTAAGCAAGAAATTCGGCCTAGTCTTCGAACTGCCAAAAGATCTGCAAAAGCTCTATGGAGACTTCGGCATCGATCTGCCAAAACACAATCAATCTAAGAAGTGGGAACTCCCCCTTGGGGCGTCTTACGTCGTCGACTCAAAAGGTAAAATCACCTACGCTTTTTTAGAGGCCGACTACAAACTGCGCGCCGAAACCACCGACCTAATCGCCGAAGTCCAAAAGCTCGCCCCCAAGCGGGTAAAGTAAAATGGTCGGGCTTCTTGCACTGTTTTCAACTATCGCAATGGCCAACCCTTGCGCTGAGCCTAAAAAAGTATTGGCTGATGGAATCAAGAAAATCTGCATCACCAATATTGAATCTACTGACGGTGTGACCGGTCTTGTGAAAGCGGGCTCAAACATCGCCATCATCGTCTCAGCTGGTTGCTATTCCTCGTACCCACCAAGCATGAAAGCGGTTCCTAAGATCTCGTCCGATCTTCAAATGTGACGCTATCATTCGAGGTAAAATAGGAGCTGGGGTGAAGAGTCCGAATTTCGAACCCACTGGACCCGGGCCCAGTGGGTTCCAAGATTCGGACTAAATAGAGATGCTGTTAGAAACAGCCCAGAAGTCGACGCTCTCTGGCACCTAAGACTTTCCGCCACCCACACTTGACACGGCGGTCGGAGGAAAGTTAGCAGGCACCTGTTAGTCGCCGAAGTCTTCTTTGTCTTCGAGGGTTAGGTTTTCGCAGGAGTTGCCGAGGTCGTTGAGCGAACCAAGGTGCTTTTCTAGTTCTTCACGCTGAAGCGTACCCTGCTTTACATTCCAGTCACGCATGCGAATGTCGTACTTCAGTTTATCAAGAGCTGTGTTGAGATCGGCTGCCATTGTTCACCTCACTGGTAAATTATCAACCCGATTTGATATCGAAGCCCGCCGCCATTGCCAATCCAGCGACGGTCAGTTCCAATACTTCGGGCCATTTTTCTTATCGTCACGGCGGTCGTTGTTTACCACAAGGCGCAGCTTGCGTCCACTCTTGGCCCCACCCCCACGCTTCTGCGAGCGCCAGCGAGCCACCAGGCTCAAATAGACAAAACCCACCGCAATGCCCCCCAGATGGGCCAAATTGGCGGTGGAAGAGCCCATCCCCGAATCGAGCATGGTGATCAGCTCCACCAGACCAATGATCATCACGAAGAATTTGGCCTTCATTGGAAAAAGCATCATGAAATAGATCTCACGCTCGCCGAAGAGGATCCCATAGGCCAAGAGCAGCCCGTAGGTGGCGCCCGAAGCGCCCACCAAAGGAGCCGCCACACTCATCGTGGCCCCCGTGGTGAGGTAGTAAATCACACTGCCAATCAGATAAATGGCGCCTGCCCCGACCCCACAAACCATGTAATAGGTCAGAAAAAATCGACCACCCCAACGCCCCTCAAGTTCCGAGCCAAACCACCAGAGCACCAACATGTTAAAAAGCACATGAAACACTCCCGAAGAGTGCAAAAACATGTAGGTGAACAGCTGCCAAATCCAGAACTCAGTGATGACCTTGTACGGCACGAGCGCAAAAATGTCGTAGATGATTGAATTCTTCAGAACCAAATTTTGAAGAATCACCACCAGTCCCACCCAAATCCCCACATTGGCAATGATTAGGTACTTTGCCATGGGAGTGAGGGGGACCGACATTTGAATCTGGGGCCGGTTCATTTCTTGGCCTCCGCCGGTTGGCTGAGTTCGAGCAAAATTCCCCCAGTGGACTTAGGATGAACAAAGGCGACCTGGCAGCCGTGGGCCCCTGGCCGTGGTTCTTCGTTAATCATCTGCGCTCCCGAAGCTTTGAGAGATTGAATCGCCGCGCGAATGTCCGACACTCTTAAACAAATATGATGAATGCCCGGCCCACGTTTACCTAAGAATTTCGCGATGGGACTATCGGCATCCATGGGTTCCAGCAACTCGATGCGAGCCTCGTTCTCCAATTCAAAAAATCCAACGCGGACTTTTTCACTCGGGACTTCTTCCACCGTCATTGGGCCAAGGCCTAAAGCTTCGTAAAAACCTTTTCCACTGGCCAAACTCTCAACTGCCACGCCGATATGATCGAGCTCAAATCCATTGATTTTCATCTTCAGGCCTCCCGATCAAAATGGGGTTTTAAACGCTTATAGGTTTGCTCAAGGGTTTCCGGTAAAACTTTAGTTTCGGCGATCAGAGGGAAGAAGTTGGTGTCCCCGCCCCAGCGAGGCACGATATGCCAATGCATATGATCGGGGATTCCGGCCCCGGCCACTGCTCCACAATTCATGCCGATATTAAATCCATGGCAGTTGAGCTCCGCCTTTAAAATCCTAAGCGAAATTCGAATCCATCGATCCATGGATTGAGAGACCGTCTCATCAAGCGCCGCCAAATCTCCCAAATGCTCACGCGGAAGGATCAACAAGTGCCCCGAGTTGTAGGGGAACTTGTTCATCACCACAAAGGTCTTTTCATCTTGCGCCAGAACGAGTGACTCAGTTCCAGGCCTGGCCTTGGCGGCCTTGCAAAAAACACACTCGTTTTCGCTCGGCAAAAGTTTGCGCACGTATTTGTAGCGATCGGGTCTTTCAAAAAAATCACGCTCCTGCGGCCAAATGTCGGTCAAGACCTGCGAGGCCCAATTGGATGAGCGCCGTAAAGTCCCATAAGATCCCGTTTTTTCAGAGCGCACTCGCGCGACCCGCGAACCTTGTAAGGTCGACTTACGCCCCTTCGCTGCAGCCCGCTTCGGACTTTTCGCACGGACAGATTTCTGGCGGGCGCGCTTGGTTTTGGTCAATGCTGATAAGCTCCCGGTAGTAAAAAGAGCGGCTGACCGCTCAGGTCCGTTCGCACCAGCTTTTTAATCCAGCCACCCATCCGAGATTCAGACGCTTCCTCGAGCATCTCCAGGAAGGTCCTCCGCTTTCCGCCTTTAAAGACTTCGGGATCATCGCCAAGACCGGTCATCTGGCCCAGCATCTTGCGAGCGTCATCCCAAGACCCAACTTCATCAGCGAAACCAAGCTTCACCGCTTGCGCACCAGTGAATACACGTCCATCGGCATACTTGGCGACTTTCTCGGCCTCCATCTTACGACCGTCTACGATCGCCGCCTTAAACTGCTCAAGAACATCATTCAACATCTCTTGAAAGAGTTCGCGGGCCTCGGGAGCCATGGCTTTGTATTCAGCCCCAGCGTTTTTGAATTTCCCAGTGGTTATCGCGTAACGCTGAATCTTCGCCCAATCGTAAAGTTTCTCCAGATTCACAAATTCCATGATCGCGCCGATGGAGCCAATCAAACAGCCCGGCGTGGTGACGATTTTATCTGCCCCCACCGCCGCATAGTAGGCACCTGAAGCTGCAACCGACGCACAGTATGCGACGACCGGCTTTTTGAACTCTTCACGAGTTCGTTTCAATTCGTCGTACAATTCTTGGCTGGGTCCGACCACACCACCAGGTGAGCTGATACGCACCAATACGCCTTTTATGCGTTTGTCCTTTCGATGCTTACGAAGCTGTTCAAGGAATTCGGTGTTGTCCATAATGATGCCATCCAGATCGAGAGCCAAGATGGACGCCTTGTCGACTTTCGCCTCTGGTGGATTGAACAGAGCAATCACCCCGCCCACACTCGCCATCAATCCAACAACTAGCAAAACCACAATGATCGCAAAGAGAAACTGAAACAGTTTTTTCATAACCCCATTCTAGACTCTTCGCCCAGAGGGGCCAATGGGTTTTTCGAACGTTGAACCGGGGGTATGACGTGCGTCAAGGCAAAAAAAAGCC
Organism: Bdellovibrionales bacterium; assembly: GCA_050250515.1. Classification (GTDB taxonomy): domain Bacteria; phylum Bdellovibrionota; class Bdellovibrionia; order Bdellovibrionales; family UBA1609; genus JALHOQ01. Next base: position 5,797 of record JBFWON010000020.1, read on the forward strand.
CGCTTGTGGCGGGCTTTTCAAATTCAGTTTGGAATATGAGACTTTACTCTTTTTTCTCGTCGTTCAACGAGGCCTTAAGAGTGTCTCCGAAGAGATCACCAAGACTTGTTTTAGAAGTCGCGGTGGCTTTCTTCACGTAGTCTTCCACATCGGCCTTTTGCTCACGCAATTTGACCAGCTTAGCGCTTAGGCCAATCTTACGAGAGTCGCGGTCGATCGTGATGATCTCAGCACGAAGAGTGTCGCCAACGGCCACTACGTCTTCAGGCTTGTCTACACGCTTCACCGAAAGTTCAGAGATATGGATCAAACCTTCGATATCGCTCTCGAGCTCAACGAAAACACCAAAGTCAGCAATCTTCACGACTTTTACATCGTACTGAGAACCAATTTTGTACTTGTCTTCGATATTGGCCCAAGGATCGGCCTCAAGCTGCTTAATACCTAAGCTGAAGCGTTCATTCTCGATATCCACACCCAAAACCACGGCGCGAACCTTATCCGCCTTCTTGAAGAACTCAGAAGGATGATTGATTCGTTTGGTCCAAGAGATATCGGAGATGTGAACCATTCCGTCGATGCCTTCTTGAATGCCGATAAAGGCACCAAAGTCGGTGATCGACTTAACTTCACCTTCGATAATAGTTCCCGGAGGATACTCGTTCTTAAGCTCAACCCATGGATTGGGCTCAAGCTGCTTCATACCAAGGCTGATTCGACGATTGGCTGAATCGATTTCCAGAACTTGGACATCGACTTCGTCGCCGACCTTCAAAATTTGTGATGGATGCTTCACGCGCTTGGTCCAGCTCATCTCGCTGACATGGATCAAACCTTCCACGCCTTCGGCGAGTTCGATGAACGCACCGTAATCGGTTAAGCTGACCACTTTGCCATTGACCTTTTTGCCCACGGCAAATTCGGCGGCCACGCTCTCCCAAGGATCGGGTTTGAGCTGCTTCATACCAAGGCTAACGCGCTCTTTTTCGTTGTCGAATTTAAGAACTTTAACGTCGATCTCATCACCCACATTCAACAGCTCCGAAGGATGCTTTACGCGTCCCCAGCTCATGTCCGTGATGTGAAGAAGTCCGTCCATACCACCTAGATCAATAAACGCACCGTAGTCGGTGATGTTCTTGACCACACCCTTAACAATCGAGCCTTCTTTCATGGCGTCGAGTGTTTGTGTGCGTAGGCTCTCACGCTCTTCTTCGAGGAGCGCACGACGAGACAATACGATGTTTCCACGCTTTTTATTGAACTTGATGACCTTAAACTTGTAGCGCTTACCGATGTAAGCGTCGATGTTACGAACCGGTCGAAGATCGATCTGGCTACCTGGCAAGAAAGCCTTAACGCCGATATCGACGCTCAAGCCGCCTTTGACCTTGGCGATGATCGTGCCTTCAATGACCTCTTCGTTCTCAGCGGCCCGAGAAATGTCATTCCAAGCGCGAAGCATGTCAGCCTTGTCCTTAGACAAAACGACCATGCCGTTCTCGTTTTCAATGCGATCGATATAAACTTCAACTTCAGAGCCCACTTCGATGTCACGGTGACCATCGACTACACGGAATTCCGAAATCGGAATCAAGCCTTCGCTCTTGTAGTTGATGTCGACGAGGACATAGTCCTCTTGGACTTCGACGACTCGGCCCGTGACGATGTCACCGGCTTTGAAGTCTCGTTCATTCAATGATTTTTCAAACATATCGGCGAAGGATTCGCCGCTTTTCGGAGACGAGGTGTTAAAGAGTCCTGGATTTTGCGGAACCTCTTTGTCGGCGGCATCGAGCTGCTCCAGGATTTTCTCTCTCTCCACCTGGGCTCGACTCTTCGATTTAGTACCGCCAGACGTGTTGACCATACGCAATCATACCTCCTCTTGGGAAAAAGCAGCCGTCAACAGGCGCTCCCCCGTTTTTTATTTCTCGTATATAGCTTTTTGAGCTGCGAGATAAGGGATGTTTATAGAGGGTAAAGTCGCAAAGTCAAAAGGATTTTACACTTTGGGCCAAGGCCTGAAGGGCCCATTCGTGGATCTGATCAACGACTTTGTCCAAGGGCATGCCACCCGAATCCACAACCTTTGCATCCTCAGGGATTTTGAGTGGTGCCGCGGTGCGCATGGAGTCCTGTTGGTCCCTCTTCTTTTGTTCACTCTGAGTCTGGGACACATCTAAACCCTGTTCCCTGGCGCGGCGGCTCGCCCGCTCGCGTTCACTGGCCGTAAGGTAAACTTTTAAAACGGCCTCAGGAAATACGACGGTCCCACAGTCGCGGCCTTCAGCCACCAGCCCAGGCGCCGAGTTACAGGCCCGCTGGTTAGCTAATAGGGCCTCGCGGACCTCCGCCAACTGGCTGACTTGACTGGCACGCAGAGCATTTTCCGCCATTCCAATTGAGTCTGTAATTTCTTCGCCCCGATAATAGACCCGCGTTTGATCGTCATCCATTCGGACATGCCAAATATCGGAAGACTGGGACAGCTTCACCAGCGACTTCGCATCATTCAAATCCATGCCCTCGCGAAAAGCCACATAGGCCAGGCCACGATAAAAGGCCCCGGTCGAAACCCATTTCCAACCCAAGCGCCGGGCCAATTCACGACTGACCGAGGATTTTCCTGAGGCCGAGGGCCCATCAATCGTAATCACAGGATTCATTCCCCACGGGCCTCATGCGAGTGCCGTAAGATAGTAAGTAATTCCTTGGGATCCAACGAAGCTCCACCGATCAAAAAACCATTCACATTGGGGAGCGGCGCCAAAGCCTCCACGTTGTCGGCTTTCACGCTGCCGCCGTACAAAACTGGAATGTCCGCTCCATGGGCGGAACTCCACTCCTTCAAATAGTTACGAAGCATTCCATGGGCTTCTTCCACCTGAGCAGGAGTGGCAACCTCACCGGTCCCGATCGCCCAGACGGGCTCATAGGCCAACCATAAAGGCAGGGCCGGGTCCGCACTCTGTAAGCCATGACGAGCCTGACGTAAAATCACCTCTTGTGTTCGGTTCCAGCGTCGGTCATCAATTGTCTCGCCCACACACAAAACGGGTGTCATTCCCGCCGCCTGCAGAAACTGAACTTTTCTTGCCAAGCTTTCATCTGGTTCGCCAAAAATATGGCGACGTTCACTGTGCCCCACCAGACATAGCCCGGCGCCCATCTCTTTCAGAACTAAGGGAGAATTTTCCCCAGTGAAGGCACCGTTGTTCGCCGGGTAAATGTTCTGCCCACCCCAACGCACGGGTGAACCTTTCAACTGGGCTGCTAAGGCGTAAGCCGAGAGAGCGGGCGGAAAGAGGACAAGATATTCAAGTTCCTTCGGCTCCGCCATTTCGCGCAAGGTTTTGGCGAAAGCCTCGGCTTCTGCGGGGTTCTTGTTCATCTTCCAGTTGCCGGCGCAGACAAAGTCCATCATTTAAACCTCACTGACTTTTTCAGATCGCTTGGGCGGGCGAAGGGCCTCAATTCCCGGAAGTTTTTCACCTTGCAGAAACTCCAAGCTCGCTCCACCACCGGTGGAAATATGCGAAAATTTCTCCGCCTGACCGGAAGCCTGAGCCGCGGCGGCCGAATCACCACCGCCCACAATGCTCATCGCTTGCGAGGATGTGATTCTTTCTGCCACACCAAAAGTGCCTTTGCTAAAAACTTCGGACTCAAAAACGCCCATGGGACCATTCCAAAAAATGGTTTTGGCCCGGGCCATTTCCTGACCAAAAAGCTCTAAGGTTTTGGGTCCGATATCCACTCCCATCCAACCTTGTGGTATGGCGGCCGACTCGGTGACCTTGATATTAGTCGTCTCTTTGATATCGGTCGTGATGACATGATCGACCGGCAAGAGCAGTCGTTTGTTGCGGGTTGCCGCTCGTTGAATCATGTCCGCCGCAAACCTGACCTTGTCCTTTTCAACCAGGCTATTGCCCGTGGCGATTTTTTGAGCGGCCAAGAAGGTGTAAGCCATGGCCCCGCCGATCAAAACTGCGTCCGCCTTTTCTAACAAAAGCTCGAGGACTTCAATCTTATCGCTGACTTTCGCCCCACCTAAAATAGTCACAAATGGCAAATCCGGATTGAGCCGAACCCGGTCTAACATTTCGATTTCTTTCTTCATCAAAAACCCAATGCCACGCTTCTCGACCAGTTCAGGTAAAGCCACGATGCTCGCATGAGCCCGATGGGAGGCGCCAAACGCATCATTAATATAAATATCGGTAAAGCTAGCGAGCGTTTGAGCCAATTCCCGCCCATTTTTTTCCTCACCCGGATCAAATCGCAGATTCTCGAGTAAGATAATTTGCGAAGGTTTTAAACCTGCCAGCAATGTCTTGGTGGCCTCTCCGGCGGGTTCTTCCACAAGAATAATTTCTTTTTCCAAAACACGGTTGAGTTCCTGAGCAATGGGCTCCAACGAATACTTTGGATCGGGCTTACCTTTTGGGCGCCCCAGATGAGAGGCCAACACGATTTTGGCCCCTTTATCGATGGCATACTGAATGGTGGGCAATGCGGCTCGAAGCCTGGTGTCGTCGGTGATTCGCCCTTCGTCATCCAGAGGTAAGTTGAGATCAAGCCGCAAAAACACGTGCTTGTCCTCCAACTCGAAATTCTCGATGGATTTTATTCCATCCAAAGTTTTAGAGGCCATATGACTAGAGTCCTTTTTCGGCCATAAAACGGGCTACGTCGATCATGCGTGCACTAAAGCCCATTTCATTGTCATACCAAGATAAGACTTTACCCAGCTTGGAACCCATCACCATGGTGGAGCTCATGTCCACAATTGAGCTCAAAGTGTTGCCGTTGAAGTCCGTACTGACCAAAGGTTCGTACTCGGTGCCAAGAATTCCTTTGAGTGGTCCTTCAGCGGCCTTTTTTAAAGCCTCATTGACACTGTCAATGTTGATCGCCTTTTGGGCCACAAAGACAAAGTCGATCAACGACACGTTGGGGGTCGGAACACGAACGGAAATTCCATCAATTTTACCCTTGAGCTCTGGGAGAACCAGGCCCACCGCTTTGGCCGCGCCCGTGGAAGTGGGGATCATCGAGACCGCCGCCGAGCGCGCCCGGCGCAAATCTTTGTGAAAAGCATCCAACACCTGTTGATCATTGGTGTACGAGTGAACCGTGGTCATTGTGCCGGTTTCAATGCCAAAATTCTCGTGCAACACCTTGGCTAAGGGCGCCAGACAGTTCGTGGTGCATGAAGCATTGCTGACAATCTTGTGTTGAGCTGGATCATAACTTTGATGGTTAACTCCATAGACGACAGTCAAATCGGCGCCATCGGCCGGTGCTGAAACCAGAACTCTTTTGGCGCCACCTTGAAGATGTTTGGCGAAATCTTCTTTCGTTTTAAACGCGCCGGTGCACTCCAAAACGATATCGCAGCCCCAGTCCTTCCAAGGAATTTCGGCTGGATTCTTGATTGCGGTCATGGGGATCTTTCGCCCCGCCACGATCAAGTTCTTCTCATCGTGAGCGACAGTCTCGTTGTATCGCCCGTGCGTGCTGTCATATTTCAGAAGGTGCGCCGCGCCCTTTACGTCGCCCAAATTGTTGATGCCGACAAATTCAACATGATCAAATCCAGCCCGAAAAACCAGCCGACCAATACGTCCGAATCCATTGATGCCAACCCGCACCTTTTTCACTGACGACTCCTTATATTATGAAAAGAAAGGGCCTATTCTTACGACTCAGCGGCTAAATTGGCAATGAGTTTGGGAAATAGCCTCTTGGCGTTGGATTGCAGCTGATCGGAAAGCTGCTCCAAAGAGACGCCTTTGAGTTGACTGACCAGGCGAGCCGTCTCAGTCACCCATGCGGGCTGGTTCTTTTTTCCACGGTGAGGCACAGGCGCCAAAAAGGGCGCATCGGTTTCGACATGCAGGCGATCTAAGGGAACTTTTTGAACCACTTCCCTCAGCGGACCTGCGTTTTTGAACGTCACGACCCCGCTGAAAGAAATATCAAAATCGTGGTCCAAGCCAAATTTCGCCATTTCCCAGGTCCCCGTGAAGCAATGAAGAAGTCCGCGAGAACGGCCCTTCATCTCAGCCAAAATCTGCATCGTGTCAGGCTCCGCATCCCGGGTGTGAATTTCAACGGGAAGGTCTAACTCATGGGCCAACTGCAGCTGGGCGCGAAAGACCTGCTTCTGCTTTTCGCGAGGTGCGTTGTCATAGTAGTAATCAAGCCCGGTCTCGCCCACAGCGACGACTTCGGGGCTGGGTCCATTGGATCGAATAAAGGCTTCAGCCTCTGGCGAGTAAAGCTCCGCCTCATGGGGATGAACACCAAGAGTACAAGCCACCCAAGGGCCATTATCGCGCGCTAACTGCAGAACTAAGGGTAGATCATCTGGACACGTGCCGATGGTAATGACGTTCTTCACACCCGCCTGGCGTGCGCTCGCAAGAGCCTCCTCAGGCGTCATCTCCAACATGTTAAGGTGGGTGTGCACGTCAATCCAACGCATCCCTTGAATCTAGCAGACTGGCTTCTTAAAACCAACGACCGACTTGGTCTTTGTAAGCCAGATACTTTTCTCCAAACTTTTTTTCCAAATACTGCTCTTCTTTTTCAATCACCAACCAGCGCAAAGCCACAACGACGGGAATCTGCATTACGCCAATCCAAAGACTATTTAGACTAAGAGCTACCCCCAGTCCAAAAATGATAAAGAAAAGATAAATAGGGTTGCGCGAGAATTTGTAGGGACCTTTTCGAATCAACTTGGACGAGGTCTTCCATGGAGCGACTTCCGTCTTATACTTTTTAAAAAGCAAAAAACAGTAGAGGATGCCGCCGATACTGGCCGCGAAGCAAATGGTCATCAAGGCAAGACGAAGGCTGTTCTGCTCGACCGAGATGATGTCTTCGGGGGCGACCCATTGAAATCCCAAACCCGCTAATATTCCAACTACTTCCAGAAGCGGCGGGGGAACTTTAACTTGGGCGCTGTCGGCATCAATCTTCACTTGCTGTTCCCCGGGAACCAGTGGGACAGGTCAATGGTCCATTTGCTTTGGCTCGCGCTCTTCAATAAGTGCCAATTGAGGCCTATCATAAACGGATGTATGGTGATCATCTTCGGCTGCATAGTGGTCATCTTCGCCCCATCGATAAATTCGAGGCAACAGTAAATACATAAGGCGATGATAAAATCCCCGAGGCAAGAATTTTCGAAGTAGGGCAAAAATATGTGCATCAATTGTCACAGGAACTCTGAGTGCAGGGCGACGACTCTCAATCAACCTTCGAATCTTCCGTGCTATGGACTCAGGAGTTGCCGGTGACAGCCTCATAAGCCGAGCAATGAATGGGGCCATTGAACTATAATGGTAATAATAAGGATCATTTTTATCTCGAATCGATTTGCGGCTCTCCCGTGTGAGCTCGACTCTCTCAAAAGAGTCTGAGTTAATGAAACCAGGCTGAACTAATGAAACTCTGATATTCCAAGGCCTGACTTCATACCAAAGCGCTTCGCTAGCCCCTTCGAGTGCAAATTTTGAAGCACTGTAAATCGACATTGTAGGCATGGCCATCATCCCTCCCACTGAGGACACATTAATTATGTGCCCAAATCGACGGTGACGCATAGAGGGAAGCACCCCGCGAATAAGTGCCATCGGGGCGCGAAAATTGGTGTCGATTTGTTTGAGCCTTTCGGTCTCGTTCACTTGCTCGACCACACCTCTCAAACAGTATCCCGCATTGTTCACTAAGATATCGACTCCCCCAAGCCGCCGTTCGATCTCTAACAGAACCTGATCGCGGTCATACTTATTCAAAACATTCATTGGTCGAATCCATAAATGTTCTGATTCAACCAGACCGAGTTTCGCAAACCTCGCTAATGAAGAAGGGCGAGCTGTAGCAATGATGTGATATCGACCGGTACTCATCAATTCCCTGGTCAAAGCGAGACCGAGCCCGGTACTAGCCCCGGTAATCAAGACTACAAGGCGACGCGAACGACGTCTGCGCAGATCCGAGAGCATACGCAAAACCTCACGATGCCATTGCCTCAGCCAGAGGCAAGCCGCTCGGACTTCCCGAACCATGGCGACCTCGCCAAATGCGAAGAGCCTGCCTTCTCAGGCCATCGCTTGCTGCCTTCAGTGATTGTTCGACAGAAGAACCACGACGGTAAACACCGATTGGAATGTCTCCGGCCCGACCCCAAGCCAGAATTTCACATGTCCGTCCAACTTTGATCAGCTTTACACTCAAATCCGATTCTGGGGCATAGGACTTCACAATTCCCGTCAAGCTCGAGAGCTGGGCTTCTAGTTGGGAACTCGGCTCAACACCTTCCAGATATACTTTCGATCCATTCACGACCATAACGTCCTCCTAGTGTTAAGGGTTATCCTCCTTTATGGGCCCATAGGTGACCCATACTCCACACTGGTACGCAATTCAGATCCGTCAAGGTCGGGAAATAATCTGGACTTCCTCTAAATGAATTTTAATTCATAGAGAAAATGGGCCGTCTCGACCCTTGCCGGCCCGACGGAAAACGTCGCCCCGGTCATGGGTATGTTGGCAAATGAAGTCGATCTTCCAACTGAAATTTTTGATTGGAGATTTTCTCAAGGTGAGACGTTAAAAGCTGTGTGCGAAAAGAAATTTTCAAAGACCAGTTGGCGATCGACGTTATGGGAGAGATCTTGCTCCATCCTAAGGCTTAGACCCCATAGGGATTGTCGATCCGCCGGACTCCAATCGGGCCAAGAGGAGGATCGCATCTCAGCAAAACGCAACGCCAGAGGGGACGCCGCACCTTCCACGGTCCAATCCCTTAGAAGAATCTGTAACCATTGCGTGGCTTCGATGGCCGTGGCGCGATCTTTAATCTCACCCAAAAGCTCACCCAGCCCGCTTCTTTCACCGGCAAATGAACGATTTAAAAACTGCAAAACCTGAACGCCCAACTCTTCATCCAAATCAGGATTACGCCTAGGTCCGTGTGGCAGGCGCTCCACTTGAACTCGTGATCGTAAGGTGGGTAGCAGTAATTCCATACTACTCAGCAAAAAGAAAAAATGAGTTCCGGGCGGCGGCTCCTCGACAATCTTCAACAAACTATTAGAGGCCTGTGGATTCAACGTTCCAGCCTCTACCACTAGGACAAATCTTCGACGTGCGAGCGAACGAAGTCCCAGTGCATGTTGAACGGCGTGGGCGGCCTCCAATCGAATGGAGGCCCCATCAGGCTCAACGAGAATAAGAGATTCGGATTCTCGTTTTTCAATGCGGCGACAAGGACCGCATTGCCCACAAGGTTTATCATTGGACTCACAAACGCCCACTTGTATCAGTTTGAGTGCCAGGCTCAAGCGAGTCTCTGGATCCCCGCCCACCAAGGCCACGGCCGAAGGCCAGTGATCTCGTGTTTCTAGAAGACGAAACCTTTCGATCAGGTCAGCCACTTCTTTGACTCCAAATACTGAAGAACGGTTTTTAACAGAACTTCGGGCCCCTGCTCGGCGTTTAACACCAACCAACGAGCGGCGTCTCGAGAAGCTTCACTTAAGAACGTGGCGCGAACGCGCTCATGGAAGTCTTTTTTCTCCCGCTCGAACCGATCACGATCCTGCTCGCGCTTGACCAAGCGGCGAATACTCTCGTCCACGGGCAGATCCAATAAGATATACAAATCAGGTTCAAGGCCCGTCGTAGAAAAATGATTCAGCCAACGAATATCTTCTGTTTGGATGGAGCGACCACCGCCTTGAAAGGCGAGGGAACTCGCGGCAAAGCGATCACACAAAACCCACTTCCCATCCTTAAGACTGGGGCGAATGAGTTTTTCCACATGCTGCGCGCGAACCGCCTGGTACAAGAGAGCCTCCGCCCGAGGCACCGGAGCTTCTCCGTCCACCCTCAGTAGCAGTTCACGAATTTCGTCTCCTAGACCGCTGCCACCCGGCTCGCGTGTCATCACCGCTTGCAGGCGGCGGGCCTCCAACTCCTGCTTAAGGCCGTGAATCAAAGTGGACTTACCGGCCCCGTCCAGGCCCTCAAAAGCTACAAAACGCATCCTCTTGATTTCGCAGGGTCCTGGCCGAGAGTCCAACCCTAAGAGCGATGCCCCGCATTAAGTGACGGAACTGGCCTCGAGTCCACTTAGGTGATTGGCCGATATCGATATTGTGAAAGCACAACCTCGAATCAAAGTCCTTATCGCAGACGACGACAATCAGCTGTCCCGCCGGCTGGCCAGCTACATTGCCGATCGGGGATTCGACGCGCGCGTGGTCAACAACGGCAAAGAAGCGAAGGCCTTGATCTCGGAATGGAAGCCGCGCTTTGTGCTGGCCGATCTTATGCTGCCCGATGGAAACGCCTTAAGTTTGATTGATTTTATTAAGGGCGAATACGCGCTTCGACACCACTTTATACACGTCATCGTGATGTCTGGACACAACGTTGAAACCAATGTGCGCCAATCCCTCAACCGAGGCGCCAAAGATTACATCGTGAAACCCTTTCGCCACGAAGACATCGTTAAGCGCCTGGTATTTCACTCGCGCTCCTACCGTCAGCTCCGCGACATCTCCTCAAAAGATTTCACTCGGGTCGACGAAGCCAGTCTAATGCTGCACCTGACCGACTTAGTGCTTCGACAAGCTCTTGGTAAAACGCCGATGGAAGATATTTTGTTCAACCTGACCCGCATGGTCAGTATGAAAATGGACGGAGTTCGCTGCTCCATCATCAATTGTTTAGATCAAAAGGCCGGCCTGGTGGTCACGTCAAATGACAACCGGGACGCCAAAGGGATTCAACTGGATTTGTATCAGTATCCTGAGGTCTTACACGTTTTGAACACACAGACTCTGATCGCCATTGAAAACCTGCAAGACAGCATGGAGCTTCGAACGGTGCGGGATCGGGTCAAAGACATCAGCTTCAACTCCATGGTGGTTTGCCCGGTGTCCCGTGGAGGCCAACCTTTTGGCGTACTCTCCCTTCGACTGCCACCGGAAAAGCAAACCATAACCGACAATGAAATTCGCTTTGTGGAGATTGTTTCCCACGTCGTTTCACTTGTGCTCGGCAACCAAATCCACAGTGAATCCGAGGATTTCTGGCGCCAGCCCAGGGGCGACAACACGCTTCCCTTTCCGCCTCGGCAAGTCAAAAATTCATAGACTTGGGCCCCCTTTTCTCATACATGTGAGTGGACTATTTCTTCAGGAGAAAGCGACTCATGCTCACATTGCTGGCAATCGTTCACATTATTATTGGCCTTGGCTTGGTGCTCTTTGTGCTTTTGCAAGATCCGAAGGGTGGCGCCATGGGCGTATTTTCCGGCGGCTCGAGTTCAAGTTCTTTCTTTGGGACCAGTGGCGCCTCCAATTTTTTGACGGCCACAACAAAATGGCTGGCGATTTTATTTGCTGTCTCTTGCTTAACCCTGACCTACGTGACCTCGAAAAGAGGCACTAGTGTTATGGACACCTACACTCCGCCGGCCGGTTCGGCACCGGCGGCCCCAGCCGCGGAAACTAAAGAGGGCGCGACCCCTGCTGATCCAGCCGCTGCTCCCGCGGAACCCGCCGCTGGCGAAGCCGATAAGAAATAGGCGAGTCGATGTGGCGTGAGGGCAGTCGTTACGTACTGATCGCCATTGCGGCCGTCATTCTTCTTGTGGCGGCTGGTCCACTTGCAAATCTACTTTCCAAATGGATTTCAAAATCAGATCCTATTCCGTCTGAAGTCGGTCGCATGGTCACCATCACTGGAGAAGTTCGCATCGTTCGAGACGGACAGGTGCAAAAGTTTGATGAAGCTCTTAAGGGACCCGTGCCCATCGTTTCTGGCGATCGGCTGGAAGTGAGTGGAAAATCGACTTCCCTTCTTGTGCTGAATTCCAAGGATGAAATAGAGCTTCAACCCTCGACTGCGGCCGTTTTACAGCTGTGGAATGAGAAAGATCCGGCTTCGGCCGTCTACCTGACACTTCTGAGCGGCGCTGGCGAGCTGAAACGCTCTGGGGTGAAGGGCAAAGCCTATGTTGTGCGGGAGGGACGGCTGTACGTGCCCGGTAAAGATCAAAAGGAAAAGCCGGTTGCATTGACCGTTTTGCGATCGGCACCTTTAGATTTGCATCTGGCGGACGAAAATTCCGCTCAACCTGAGACCCCCACCGATTTTGAAACGGACACGAGTGAGTCTGAGCCCGAAGCCAAAGCGTCCGCGAGCGAGCCCGGAACCTTGTCGAATGAATTCATCGACGAAGTCATTTCCTCTCAGCAGTCGAACCTGCAAAAATGTTGGCTCGCCAAAATAAAGGACCAAAAAGGCGACAAATTCGACATGGTCGTTCAGTTTGAAATCGGCCGTCGTGGAAAAATCAAAGAGCCTCGCGTGGTCGACAGTTCGGCGGAGGATCTGGCCTTTCAACGTTGTGTGACTTCGGTTTTCGAGCGTATTACTTTCCGCTCGTTCAATGGGCCAGAGATCGCAATCTCCTATCCACTCCATTTTGAGTAAACTATAGAGCGTGTCATCGGTTTAAGCGAACCTAGCTTGCCCTCGCAATCTATTTGGAGGACACGCGAATATTGTCCCAGTGCCAAGTGTGGCCCAGGGGCACGCCATCTTTGTCAGGCGTGTAATTGTGATCGGAGAACACAATCCGAACCGGACCAGTTGGAAAGGCCGCACGCCGGGTGAAGGACCTGCCTGCGACAGTAAAGGTGACGGTGCCATCGCCGTTGTCTTTAATGCTGGCCTTGTGCCGCTTGAACTTATCGTTAGGCGAGGGGTTGGAGTCCGCTCCACCGACCGCTCCAATTCTTAAACCACCCGGATAGCCCATGGGACCACTGTAAGTGAAGACAAGAATGCCACTGTCCTCCACACTGCCGTTGACACTTGCGGCTCCAATTTCTGATCGAATATGGGCCGGGATTTTCGATGTCGGAACGCCACCATTACCCATGGACTTGTAAACCGAATCCGAAACCACACTGACTTCCCACCACTGTCTGGCGCCGAGATTAGGCAGACTCACGTCAAACTCGATCAGACCCACATTCTGAAAAGCCTTGGCAGGCGAAAACCACAGGATTGAAAAACCATCGACGTCGCCCATCGACGTCATCCAGTGATCGTGAGCCATGTAATTCAGTTGATCGACATGAAAATTGTTCGGCTGTGAAGAAAGCGTGCGTTCCGTACCCGGTCCGCCGCCCATCAAGTCATAATCGCCCTTCCAGGAGCCCCCGTGGAATGCATTACTGTCGCCTATGATCATCAGAGGTTGGCCCAGAATCTGCCAACCCATATTTCTGTGATAAACACCCACTTCAATATTCTCAGATGTTGAATTTGCATTGAAGTCTTCAAAGTAAAGTACTTTATCAGCTGGCGGTGGCTGCGAGGCGATTGCAATGGCATCGCTTCCAATGGCTCCGTTGTCCCTTAGGTGTTTGAGGTAAGGGATGAGCGATTGAACCTCCGCATTCGTTAGACTCATGTAGGACACCGGTGGCATTCTTTGGACATTGTGAGCGTCCATAGCCATTCGGGCGATGGCCTTATCGTAAACTGAGCTCGAGTTCTTCGTCAGGTCCTGCGCATTGAAATTAGCCCGTGATAAGGCCTGATCTAGGTTGGAGTTGTGGCAAGCCATGCAGGCATTGACCAAGATTTGACGAGGCGTCAGGCCCGCTTTGGGAAGTAGACCTCGATCGCGAAGATCTTGTTCGCCCGCTAGATTTACCGTTGCAAGACTCGGCATCGAATTTGGATTGGCACCATTGTCGCGAACGTCTTTGTAGGCCTTAGTGTATTCCACCAAGCGAGCTGGATCGGACTGTCGGCAGCGATAATATGGCATTGTCACTGCGCCTTGATTTGGCAGATTGGTCATTGATGAAATAGCGTTGTATTGTTGCTGCCAAGTGGAGCTTACACTTGCGCTAAGTAAATCGTTAACGATCGTGGCCGAGTCGAAGAAGTTGTTTCCGCTCGAAGGACCCCTAAAACCATTGTCTTCAACAAAATTCTCAAGACGGGCGGGGTCGGATTTGGCGACTTCTGAAAGAGTCAAACCGGCATATCGTCCTTCACCTCCGTGGGCTCCCACAAAATCGGCCAAAAGTTGTTTGCCACACTCCTCATTCTCCCGAAACCAATGAGTCCAAGTCTCATTGGTTTGCGCCATCCGCAAAAGTTTTCGTGTTCCAGGACCGCCCGGTTGGTGGCAAGACGCGCAGTCGAGGACAGTTCCCCTCAGCTGAGTGTCTTCGTAGAATGAAACATTGGTCCAATTGGACTCGGCCTTCTCAAGAAAGAAATCGGCCGTCGTGCACCCACCAACCGTGGTCTCACAAGGCAACTCGAAGTCCACCAAAAAGAAACGATACTCGCCTGTGCTCGGGTCCTGCGCCACAATTTCAGCTAGAGTGGTTTCGGATCGCATGTAAGCGACCGCTGTGGCCTGCCCGCCGGCCGCCCCGTTGTGAGAAAAATTGATGCAGCGGGGATTCAACACACTTGTTTCATTTTTGACGATCGAAACGGAATTGGTTGTGCAAGCCGAATTGGCGGGATCTGCAACGTTGAGAGCCGTATGGAGGTCTCGAATACCCTTAATTTGAGGAGGATTACTGGAACAAAAGATCGAGGTGAATCGGTCTCCCCCCGGCTTTTGGCAAAGGACGGCCAGGGACGCGGCAGAGCCTTTTGGAAGAGCCGCCAACACTTCGTCTGTATCCACCGTCACCGCTGGTGTTCGTTGCCCTCCCGAACTAGGGTTGGATCCGGAGTTACCGGCTTTTTTCGCAGACTCAGAATAACTTGCGAAGGGAGAACAGCCGAAGCCTATCGTAGCCGTTAAAGCAAACAAGCCCGCAATTAGGATAAAATTTCTCATAAGTACTCCCCCGCTCGATCACTCGATCGTTTTCCCTACTTATGAGCCTAAAATGCTTTACACCTTCCATCTACCAACAGATTTGAGCCGCAAGATTCGACTCAAAGTGAGTCATTGCACGGCATGATTACCCGGTCTGTCTTAGCGATCGTCCCGCATGTAATCCACATGCTCTTGCACCCAAGGCTCTGTTACGCCTTCAATCTCAAATATTCGAGTGCCCACGCTCGAGACAATCGGCTTGGGGGGAATTGAAGGCACAAAATCCGAGCGAATCAGGCGATTTTCAACCAGCGTGGGGAGGATGGCCTCAACCGTTTTATCGGCAAGTACAGGACGACGAATGAGTTCATCCATGGCCTGTTCGAGTTCCTCCACCCCGAAGCCATAGTTTTGTACCAAGTCTTTTGCGACTTTCACCACTTGGGCTGGCCCCAAGCGGCTATCTTGGCAAAGATCGAGGGCGAGTTGAAAAGTATTGTAGGTCGGCAAAATTCGGCGGCCGAACTTAAGATAGTAATCGGCATCTGTGTCCGCCGCTAAATTGATATAGATTTTTTCGACGGGATCTTGCTCGGGTATGTCCTCACGTAAACGCAAAATTGTCTCCACCTGATGACCCACCACTTTGAAGTGCTTGAGAATCTGTGAAGCCTCGCGCTCATCCAAACGTCTTGAACAAAGATCCGAATACAAAGAATAAATCACCGCATCGGCTTCGGAATCATCGCCCCAAAGTATTTGTCGAACATTTTCGCTCAGGTGCAACCGCAGTTGTAGAAGTGCTTGCAACTTGTAACCCACCTGCTGAGTCAGGCGCCACCACCGACGAGGCGCTAGGTTTTGCAAATTGTCTTTACAAAACAACCCGAACGGATAAATGCCATCGTACGCCAGCTTGTCGTGAATCTTACGTTCCAACTGAGGTGGCGAGGCCGTAATAAAATAAATGGGGAAATCTTTTCGCCCGCGATGCTTTTCTTGCCAATCATCGCGCAAGGCTCGCACCAACGTACCAGTTCCTGGCACATTTCGCTTTTGAAAGGCTTTCTCCCTCACCGTGCGGATCAAACCGCGAAGAGTTTCAAACGCGGTGTCGAGATAGGTCTTATCTAAATCCCATATGTAAACTTCAGGGGTTTCCTGTTCAATGGGATCAGTCACATATCGAAAGAGCACCACATCTGCGGTGATCTCGGCCCGCTCACGCCATTCGGGCATGGGATGGCTCTTTGAGAACAAGGTTGGACAGCTGCATTTGAATATGATAATTCGCCGCCCTATGGATCTAAAGCCTATTACGCAATGCGGCAAGGAATTGAATTTCGCCCCACTCAAGGAGTGGTCCAAAGCTTTTCCAGCCATTTGCTGGCGAGGCCAGCTGTTGACGGGATTTTCCCGTCACGAGGGTGAGGCCTTAGACCTCAGTGAGTCTCATTTCTTGGACGTCTGGAAAGCTTGCTACCCCGACCTCGCCACTGGCGAATTGGCCCGAATCTGCCAATTGCTCGAGGCCACTTGGCCCGATCTTTACCGAGAACTTCGCGAAAGCCTCGTGAGTCTGTATGGACTTCGTTGGAACGATCGCATGGCCCAAACCTTTGTTAAGCTGAATCAAGCACCTCGGGTCTTTCAAAACTTTGTGGATCAAAAGAAGCTCTCAGTTCGCGATTTTTCACCATTGTTGGCATTGCCTTCCGTGGCCGCTTTTCGACCGATGCTCTATGCTTTTCCCGATTTAGAAATGAGTCGGTTTGAAGTGGTGCGAGCTCTTGAACTTTCCGTCGAGCTGTTTTTAATGGAAAAACCAATGAATGATCTTCTGCCGAGTTCAGCCAATGGCGGACTCTGGCTTCGTCGCTTAGAGCAGTGGCGCCATCCGGTAAAACAAGAATCCGATGAAGCCTGGCAAAAAACTGTAGCCTCTTGGCCCTGGCCGCAACATGTGAAGGCTGAATGGCAAAGAATTGGTGATCAAGCCGGACTCGAAGTTAAAATTCGTGCCACTTCCCCTGATGACTTTCAAAATAAACTCGAACGTATGATGACCATTCCCGACAACTGGTCATGCAAGAGCTGATTTCTCGATTTGACCAGGTCTTCATTGATAGACGATCTGCCGAATCCACCTTGGCTCGACGGCTCCGTGAGATTTTCCCACGCGAGAAAGTTCGAATTGTCGATGAACGACCCTTTGTCGAAACACAAGGCCAACTATCGGCGAGCGAGTTTGATCGAAGCAAGCGCAATATTTTTGTAACCACCTTTAAAGGCCAGTTTTTTAAACGATGCCCAGGCTCGAAGCCCGGTCTCGCCTGCTGTAACTACTTTGTTCTGAATTGGGGGCTCCAGTGCGATATGAATTGCAGCTACTGCTACCTGCAAAGCTTCATCAACACTTCGGCACTCACAATATATTCCAACTTGTCTGACGCATTAGAGGAATTGAAATCAATTGGTGGGGAACTCTCCGATGCCTCTCTTAGGGTCGGAACCGGCGAAACTGTCGATTCGCTTAGCCTTGATCCGCTGACGCTTTTTTCGCACGACCTCATTGCCTTTTTTCGCGAATATCCCAAATGGACGCTGGAGTTTAAAACTAAGTCGGCCTTCGTAGATCAGTTCTTGGATATTCAACATGGCGGGAATGTGATTGTCAGTTGGTCGCTAAATCCTGAATTCATAGTTCAAAGTGAAGAGCACGGGACCGCGTCTTTGTCAGCCCGCCTATCCGCTGCCCAAAAATGCCTAAAAGCGGGTTATCAGGTGGCCTTTCACCTCGACCCGATGATCTGGTTCCCCGAATGGGAAATTCATTATGGGGACCTGGTCGATACGATTTGTCGAGAGTTCCGTTCGCAAGACATTCCGTATCTATCGGTCGGGGCTCTTCGCTTCCAGCCCGAGCAAAAGCCCATGATGCGAGAAAGATTTGGAATGAAGTCTTATGTTACTCAGGCCGAAACTTTTGTCAGCCGGGACGGAAAAATGCGCTACGACTCGAAGCTTAGGCAAAACATGTTTCGCTTCGTCATGGATAGGTTCAAAGATCGCGATCCGAACTGGAAGATCTTCATGTGCATGGAGACACCCGAGACTTGGCTGCAGACCACCCAGCAGTCGCCGTTCAAGAGTGAATCTCTGCAAACACTTTTCGATCCTAAACTCCCGCGCGCTGTGGAACGAGTCACCCCATGTGGACCGTAGACGCTCACGCCCATTTGACGGATAGAAAAGTCGCGGCCCCTGAAAATCTGAGGGCAGAACTGTCCCAGGCGGGAATCAAGGGTGTCCTCTTGGGCGGGATCGGACCCGAAGAATGGAATCGCCAATTGGCGATGAGCCAGAAACAATCTCCTTGTCACATTTGGACTTGCTTCGGTCTCCACCCCTATTTTGTGGCGGAAAAAGAAGAGGACAAGCTCGAAAAAGCCTTTGAAAAACTTTGCGACATGGTCGATAGCGCGACTGCGCTTGGTGAACTGGGTTTGGATTTTAGATCGGGTTTTTTGGCTCGCGGTCAGAGCCATCAGATCGGGTGGTTTCAACGACAACTGGAACTAGCTACGGGCAAGAAAAAACCTACTGTCTTACACATTGTACGCGCTCATCAGGACGCCCAAAAGGTACTTAAGAAGTTCGCTCCTTTGCCTGGCATGGTCCATGCCTTCAACTCAACTGTTGCGAACGCACGTCACTATTTGGAATTGGGTTTACACATTTCCGTAGGCGCAGCCCTTTTGCATGAACGAAATCAAGACCTCCATCATGCGATTGGCGAGATTCCAAGTGAGCGGCTCTTGCTTGAGTCAGATGCCCCGGACCAGCCTCCACCTGGCGAATCTTCGCACGATTCTAGAACCGTCTTTTTGGTGGCGAAAAAAGTCGCCCAATTGCGGGGGCAATCTGTGGAAGAAATTTTGAACGAGACTCGCACGAATTTTTTTACCCTTACCGGAATCTCAGAAAAGGAAATCGATCTATGTTAGACATGGAAGAATACACACTTCATCGGCGTTTTGACCGTATTGGTCGCTTAATGGGTGATGAGAAAATGAAGCGCCTGTTTCAATCTCACGTGATGATCATCGGCCTCGGGGGCGTTGGCTCTTGGGCTGCTGAAAGCTTAGCGAGGTCTGGCGTTGGCCGACTGACTCTTGTCGATTTTGACGAAATTTGCATCACGAACAGCAACCGACAACTGCACGCCCTGACTGGTTTGGTGGGCAAAAAAAAGGCCGAAGTTTTGGGTGAGCGCATGGGAAAGATCAATCCCAACGCAAAAATTGAATCGATTCCCATATTCTACAACGCCGACTCAAGCGATGAAATTTTGGACCGCAAGCCTGATTTCATTCTGGATGCAATCGACAACATCACGGCCAAATGCCATTTGCTCGATCGTTGCAAAAAGTTGGGGATCCCGGTCATTTCAGCCGGAGGTTCGGGCGGTCGAATGGATCCGCTGCAGCTCAAAATCACGGATTTGGCACAAACTCACTCCGATCCTTTGCTGCAACAAGTGCGTAAAGTATTAAGATCGAAGTATGACTTTCCTAGCGAAGATGACTTTGGCATTCCCGCTGTATTCAGCACAGAAATGGCCACAATGCCCGTCGACCTTCACTACGACAAAGGCCAAGGGTTCAAATGTGTTTGCCCTCAGGGCGCGAACGATTTTCATTCCTGTGAAAAGCGAAATCTGATTTACGGAACCGCGAGCTTCGTCACCGGCGCCTTTGGCCTCGCCATGGCCAGCCACGTCGTCCGCCATTTAGTCGGCTAAAAAGGAGTCCGCCCCTTTTGCGCCGGCCTCGCGTCAATCCTTATCTTTGCTGAGCTTGATCTTGCCGTCCGAAACAGCGGTTTTAAGCTCATCCAAATGCTTTCGCATTTGAATTCGTTCTTCCGAAGTGATGGAGCCATCCTTAGACACGTTCGTCGTCAGGGTTAAAAACTGACCGTATAGGTTGCATTCATTATTGTAGTCGAGGCAGTTGACCACTCGAGCATAAGCCGTCGCAACGGCCGCCTTGTGCAGCGCCTTGGCGTCTTTTTCGTGAGCGAATCTCTCACAAATGTTGACCATCAACTTGGTGTCTCGAGCATAGTCAGCCTCGGTCGGCTTATAACGAGCTTCGGAGGAAGGACTATTAAAACCCACGACTGTTACGATCAAGCCAAGGATCAAGATTTGAGGCCTGCAATGAATATTCATAAATTAATGGTGAACCCTTAATTCACAGCTGGCAAATCCTAAAGCAGTCCGTACCTAAAATGTGTATTGGAGGCCGATGCCGGCGTCTTCCTCGGTGAACATAAAGCCGGCGTACCAATTCCAGGTCGGGTGATACATGAGCGTGACTTCAAATTCCGATTTTGCACTTTGGCGAATTGACCAGTCCACATCTGATAGCCACCACCGCGTCCACTGAAAGCGTCTCTCCAGCTCTAGATGAAATTGCCCTCGGTGATCGACCAACGCCTGAGCTTCGACATTAAATGGTAAGATGTACCCGACACCGGCAACCCCTCGCCATTGGTGTTCTTCGTAACCATGAAAGAATTCAAAACCACCCAAGAGATTAAAGTATTTGGATTGCCACCGTTGATAAACCAAGTGGCCCTCAGCCTCTCCAAGATTATTGTACTCACGATTTTCAAATTTGAACGCGAGTTCGTCCCAGGTCCGCATAAGCTTGCCGTCGACTTGCATATGATTGGTAGCTGCCTCCAATCGACCCGAGCTATATAGATGATTATGCATATGAGGATCGTCTTTTTGAAGTTTGGCAATTTCCGGCTTCGGAATGAATGAGTGATACTTCACGACCCGAGCCATCCCCGTTTTCATATGATAAAGATTGTGGCAGTGAAGCAGCCATTGGCCAGGCTCATTGGCTAAAAATTCGATGGTGCGAGCACCGTGGGGAGGAACATCAACTGTGTGCTTCAACGGAGAGGTCATCCCAAAGGAATTGAGAACCCGAAAAAAATGTCCATGTAGGTGCATCGGATGATGCATCATCGTGTCGTTTTCGAAAATGATGCGAATGACATCACCCTCGTTTACGTCAATGGTGCGGTCTTGATAAATCGCCTTACCATTAAGGTGCCACACATAACGCTCCATACTTCCACCTAAAACCAAACGGACTTCATGCGTGTTTTTATCTGCTGGGAAGAGGGTCTTGCCAATGGAAGAGATCTGATCCACGGTCAACTGATCAATAATCTTATCTTGTTTGGGAGTCATTTTTCCCATCATCTGGTGGCCATGATGAGCTGAGTGATCTTGACCACCGTTGGTGGGTTTTTCGTTATGCTTAACATCGTGATTCATGGAATCCATAGACATATGGCCCATGTGATTCATTGGTTCGTATGGATCTGGTGCAGGAAGGTCGGCGGCCCTCTCTATTTCTCCAGAGGAACCAATCACGGCCGAGGCATATCCAGTCACATCCTGGGCGGTCGCTCGCAATTCAAGGTGCTTGCCTTTGGGTATGGTCAAGAGAACATCGTAGGTCTCTGCCATACCTATCAAAATCTCACGGGCAAATGTTGGCTGAATGTCGATGCCATCCGCGCTGATGACTTTGAGAGGCTGTTGGCCGACCGCCACCCTAAAGTAAGTCGAGGCACCGGCGTTGATCATTCTTAAGCGAACGCGCTCACCCGGCTTGGCATCGGCCAGGAGGACCGAGTTCCGCTTGCCATTGATCAAAAATGCATCGTATCCCACGTCGGATAGGTCCATTCCCGGCATGCGCATCCATTGATTGGAAACGTAGTGACCGAGCTCGCCCGCTTTAAGAGCACCCCACCACGAGCGAACATTGTGCTTCTTGATAAGATAATAATCTCCATCCTTTCGAAGATTTCGCAAAACCTGATCCGGATTTTCATCTGTCCAATCAGACAAAATGACCACTAAATCTCTGTCAGCCTGGATTTGTTTTTTCGCAGGATGAATGATGAAGGCTCCGAGAACACCTTTTTGCTCCTGCAGACCCGTATGTGAATGGTACCAATAAGTCCCATGTTGTCGAATCGGAAACCGAAACACATAGGTCGATCCCGATTTGATCGGAGGTGTGGTCACATAAGGTACGCCATCCATCTCATTCGGCAGTAAAATGCCGTGCCAATGAATCGATAACTCTTGATTCGGGATCTCATTTCGAACGCGGATCTCCGCCACATCGCCTTCTGCAAACTCAAGAGTGGGCGCGGGGATTCCCCCATTGACCGTAAGGGCCCAAGGCACCGTCTTGTGCCCACTCAAATTGACGGGTTCAGCTTTTACAACCAAGTCATATGAGACTGTTTTAGCGACAACAAAGGACAGCCAGACGGAAAAGAGATAAATCATCTCGAAAAAATCCTGCCCGGAGCCCAACCAGTCAAGCCCTGACTTTTAAAAAGACTTGGATCACCCTCAATTAATCAGAGGCAGGTCAATGACGCACCGACGGCCCAAAAAGTAGTCCGAACCTAGAAGAAGAGTTTGAGGCCGGCCAAGTAGCCTTCGCGATCTAGCTTTGTCTTCACACCGGCGCGGTCGATTTCGAGTTTTTCTTGGAACACGTCGCCAAAGACACGAAGGATTCCGTACTCGAAGAATAGTCCTCCGCCGGCACGCGTGCCACCGAGTTTGCCATCCAAATTCGACTCGTTAGAGAAGTAATTGCGGTACTTGCCACTGAGCCCGCCGTACTTGAACACATAAAGATCCAACACGCCTTCGGCAAACTGGTTCTCCCACACCTCGCCGTCGCGCATGCTGTTGAGCTTTCGCCATCCATAGCGCGCGACCAGATTGGTCGACTGCGAGGAAGTTCCCAACAACCGGAGTCCCGCCGCCCCTCCGTAAGACTCTCGATCATCTGAGGTCTTCTCGTACTCGCCATAGAGATTGAAAATAGTGAAGAAAATGTCCAATCCATAACTTTGAAAATCGAGTTTGTCCTTTGTCTTATTTCCGGAAGCGTCCGTCGTCGTCATGGTGTATTGACCGTGGCCCGCCGATAAATTGTTCTCGAAAAAATTCGCCGATCGATTCATGGCCAACCATTGGTCCCAAAGAGAAATCTTGCGTTTTTGTGATAACCAATCGGTCAAAGTCCAACGAGAAGCCTCTTTTTTAGCCACCTTTTGCTTCATCAATTCCTGCTGAAAATAGGCCCGCGCCGGAATGGTGAGACTGACGAGTATGAAGAGCAAAACAATCCTGGTCATCAAAACCTCAAAAGGCTAAAAGCAAGAACGCCGCTAAGTTCGCGACGAAGACAAGGGAAGCGACCAGCGGTTTGGTCTCGCTCTCCTCTTGTTTGGCGGCCGTCATTCCGGGAGAAAAGAATTCGGGATCGATGCGAGCCTTAAGGGTATCCTGCAAAGCATAAGTCTGTTGCAATCGCTTCAGTTCTTTTGGGATACGAACCAAGGTGCCCTCACCGATCACATTCTGCCGATTGAGACGATCGAGCTCGATGACAATATTTTGCCCGACTTTTTCAACCACCCGCCCCTCAGCGAATACTTCCACCGAGGCCCCATGCGTGAACAGCGGTTTCAAATTGTCACTGTAGACCCGAATCAGTTGAACGGGATCGCCCACATCCGACTCTGAATTGGCTCCGATCTCCGCTTTTACCAAAAGCCTTCGGCCCTCTTGATAAACCGGTTTTCCCTTAAGTGGATCCACGATGACAAATCCATGATAAGGAATAGAGGCCACAAAGTTTTGCATCAGCTTTAAGATCGTCGGCTTCAGCTGCTCACTGGGCGGCAAGGACGGTTGAAGCACCAATTGGTATTCCCATAAGGGGCGGCCGTACTCTCCTTCGTAAACACGCATATTCACCGTTCGATCATCTATCCAAGCCGTAACAAGGGCATTGGCGTCCAAGAGTCTCCCGAGAATAATGGCATCCGCCGGCTGCAGAACCGATCTGGCCTGGTAGACATCCTTTTGCATCAAGAAATTCTTGCTGGCGACGAGAAAGCGCTTATCGCGGGTCAATACCTCTCGCATTTCCCACCAAGTATCCTCTGCCACGGCCGCCATTTCCTGAGGAACTTTGATAGGGAATACAACGAGCCGACGAAGTAAAGTATGCTCCGTTTGCGCCCAAACCGTAGAAGACCCGAGCAACGCGATCCATGCGAATAAAATCTTGGTCATCGTTTTAAAGTTTAGCTCAACTCAATCGCCGAACCTACCGACTTACGGCCAGGGAAAGTCTTTTTTGGGGATCTCGATCCAGCTCTCTTTCTTGGGAAATCCCCGAGGTCTGGGTTCGCAGGCCCCCAGAAATGACAATAGGCCGGTGAGAGCGCAGATAAACGAGTCAAAAGCCTGCGGTGACTCAACGAGATTGCGGACGTCTTGATCATAGATAAAGGCTAAGTTTCGATCCATCATCTTATCCAAAATGGCCTGGCGGCTCTCACGTCCACCTTCCCAATGGCGATGAAGACGCAAATGCGATTTTGGTAACTGCAGTGAAGCGCCAATGCGCCAAAGACTCAGTTTGGGATAGACTTCAACCGTATTGAACTTCAACCGACGCGTGATAAAGCGAGCCCGCGCGGTCAGGGGCGCAAAATTGGCTCCGAGCGAATGAGGCAAGTGAAAAGGCTCTTCCAACTGGCTTTGCAGGTACTGCTCTACACATCTCTCCGTATAAGGCGTAAAAAGTCGGGCCGGGGATTTCTTTTTTTCTGACTGACGGTAGTGCTTCCACATCCAAAGAATTTCGGGCTCCTGGCAAAGTTCATAGCCAGGACACTTCAACCGACAGGTTACACACTTGGGCATTTTCAAAGGGACATCAAACGCAACGGATTCCACTGGGGGTGGGCACTTGGTAATTAATTTGTGAATCTGCCAATCCGCCGAAATATCGCCCTCAGTTTTGATCCGATCAAACAAACGGCTGAGAAAAATTTTATGCTGGGCCGGATAATATTCGATCACGGATAAGCAGGTCTTGTCGGTTTTACCACCGCCCAAGGCAATTCCAATAAACCGATGAAATTTGAGTCGCTTGGCAAAGGCTGGTTTTGGCGATGCGAGATCTTCGTCGTCGAGAACCGATCGACTTACAGTACGGGAGCCGCGTTTAGGACTTCGAACCCGTTTTTTCGACATTCTGCTTCGACTTCCGCCTTTCGCTCAGGCTTCGACCAGAGAATCACACATCCTCCGCCGCCTGCTCCGCATATCTTAACAGCAGCCGCACCTGCCTTCAAAGCGACGTTTCGCAATCTTTCGATCTCGGGGCTTGAAAAAGTGGAAGAAAGCTTGACCCTCGCGCGAAACTCCCGGTCCATGAGCTGAGGCAAAGCTTCCCAATGCCCGGCTTTGATTTCTTGGTAAGTATCATACGCGACATCACGAATCTCACACAGGGCCTTTAACGTCCCTTCATCCTGGTCTAGGGCATGTCGGATCACCTGCCAATTGTTGAGTCCACTGTGGTGAGGTTGACCTGTATAGACCAGACTGAGGTGTTGATTCCAGACTTCCGCCTGGGTCTGAAGAGTTTCAAGACGCGGACCCTCTGGAGTGTAGTGAATCGCATTCAAGCCCGGTACCAGAGCTGGGAAATAATCCTGAGTCCCCGTCATTTTGTGCAGAACCTGAGCCTCGATGTTATGTGAGAGTTCAACAGACTCATAAACATCAAAGCTACGACCCAACCACTGAGAAAAAGCTTTGATCAAGCTAATCGATAGGGAAGAACTTCCGCCCAATCCACCACCGACAGGACTCTCGGAGGATGTGGTCAGTTCAAACCCTTCTTGCGGACGCCAAAATGCCAATTGCTTTTGAATTAGGCGAAGATCGCCATCTTGGCAGGCTAAAAGCTCATCTAGGTTTTTAAACTCATTTGAATATTTCAAGTCCTTGATTCGTACGATGACCCGGTTGTCCTGCCGAGGTAAGAGCTCCACATGCGTACGAATAGAAATGGCCAAATTAACTGTTATACAACCATCCACCAGCAAAAACAGCGGCCAGCAGTCCAAGGTTCCGCCTGCTAGGTCCACCCGCGTACAGGATGACTTTTTGATCACTTCTTCTCCGAAGAAGCCGTTTTGTTTTCTGGAACCGGCTTCTTCTTAAGAATATCGGATTTTATTAGGTGGTCTACCTTATCCTTTTGCAAACCAAAAATCTCTCGACCTTGTGACGTTCGCACATACCGCATTGGCACATCTTTATTTGGGCCCTGCTTAGGCTTAAACTCACCGCCCCATGTGACAGCAAAGACAATCTTGCCTTCTTTATCCTTTAAGGAAACCTGTGGAACAGATGGCCAACCTGTTTGAACCGACGTTTTGAAAAACTCCTTAGCGTCCAAATTTTGAACATCGCGGACCAGTTCGACCAGCTTTTCCTCGTCCAAAACCTTATCTTTAAGTTCGTTTTTGCTGGTCCATGAACTCTCTTTTTTGACGAAACTGGCCTTGAGGTCTTTGGTTTGAATATCAATTTCCCGTACTAAATCCATTTCCAGTTTGAAAGGCGCTCGGCCGTTACGAAAAAACTCAGGACCGACCGCAATTTCGCGCAAGTTGGCCGCCGACGTTTTGTAAATAAAAGGATTTTTGTTCGTGTACAAAAAAATGTCTTCTGCCTTGCTTTGACCAACCGTCATATTCCAATCGTCGAATGAAATCACGGTCAGTGGTTTCAAGAGCAAATAGTTCCTGCGGTCCTCGTCGCTCATCGTATCAGAAACAATCTCAGTCGCCGTGAACCCTTTGATGGTTGTAACAAAGTTCTTTATTTTATCTGAATCTACCGGATGGTCTGGCTTAGGTTCCATGGCCCATTTTCCATCCTCACCCTTGAGGAAAGAATAGGATTTCGAACCACCTTCGCCATGAAATTGAACTTCGACCTTTTTGGGATCTTCACTCTTTCGGTAAAGCCGGCGAGAGCGCATGGACTTAGGCTCCCGTTCAATGAGCTGCGCAATCCCTCGATCTCCCAACAAGAGTTCGCCCTTCGATCGAATATAGAAGCTGCCATCAAAGGCATTCTTGCTGGCGACCTCCACTTTCTCAGTCTTACCTTTGCCCTGGATTTCGACATACATGGGGACAGGATCTAATCCGTAGTCTTTCCAGTTTGTGTCCTTCGCTTCATCTTTAGAGCGAAACTCCTTCCCCTTCTGGGTCAGCAAAGAATACAAAAAACCCTCAATGGCGGAGGACTCCGCCCGATCCGCGACAGGTTTCTCCATCTGCCAATCGTCGCCAGCCTTTTTAATTACGATCTCAGATCCCCGACCGTGTAAGGTGATTTGCTCGATATCATCCCGTACGAGGTCAAAAAGACGAACTTCACCCCGACTGGCCTCTTCGTCTTTATCCGCGTGCTTGTATTCATAAAACGTGTAGGCGGCCAATAGGGCCACCAAGCCGGCCATAATATAGGTCGATGAGAACTTGCTCATGCCCCTCTCCTGCGAAACCACAAGACGCTACTCGAGATAAGGAGAAGCACAGGCAACGCCAAGAGCGCGATAATAATGCCCAACCGCGAGTAGGTGGTCAGAGTCACGATGGTCCCCTTAGGCAGTTTTGGACGCACAGAGATCAAGTCCTTTTGATTGGTCAGACCCGCTAAGGCGTTGACCGCGAGGTCCCTATTGACGCCCATAAAGATTCCACGATTCGACAAGAAATCACTGTCACCGAAAACCACAGCCTCAAACGTTTTGGACAAGCTATTTTCGTCGTCTTTTTTCTTTTCCTCTTTTTTCGCCGCCATTTTGTACTGGCCTTTAACCTCAACTGCGATCGAGACCGCAGCCGTCTTCGGCTGCCCTGTCGGCGGCTTCGAAGGATCGATCATGGTGAAACTGCGCTCGTCAGACTTGACGATTTCCTTCACCTCGAATCCAGCCGCCTTATCAGGAGCCGGCCGAACTTCACTGACCAGAGGGAAAACGGCAAACTGGCTGCCATTGGGGAAGCTTTTTGTAATATCGGAAGAGGGATCAAAAGTTCGTCCCAATACAGTGGCCGGACCTTGCCCATAGATCTGGAGCATGGACAATACATAGTTATTCTCGAACTCCACCCCCAAAGACTTCACCAAACCGGCCAAACCATGCTTCACGCCAGGATCAAGAGCTAAGAAGATTCGACCACCGCCTTCCGCGTATTTTCGAATCGCCTCAATTTCATTTTCCAAATAGGGCACTCGGGGTCCCACGATGGCAATGGCCGCCGCATCTGCCGGAACCTCTTTTTGATCTAACAAATTCAATGGCTCCACTTCAAACGACGATTCGGCCAAAGCCTTCACGAACTCTTGCAGTCCCTGATCGTCATCGGACTTTAAGTCCTTCTCACCGTGGCCTTGCAGGAAGAAAACTTTTGTCGCACCTTCACGACTCGCTTTGATGATGGCCGCGGTAATGGCGGCTTCGTCAAACGCGCCCTCAATTCTGATTTTTTTATCACCATACTCAGCCAAGGCGATGACCGGCGCGGTGTCGCGATCGACTTGGTCGCTGAGGTACTGAAGCGCCAGCTGCTGATCCACGTAGGCATTGACGTAGCGAACTTTTATCTTGCCCGAAGCATCCAGATATTGGGTCAAGGCTTGCTTAATTTTTTGTTTTTCATCCTGAGCTTGCGGGCCCTTGTAAAAAACTTTGATCTCCAAGTCTTTATTGAGGCCGGCTAAGACTTTGGTTGTTTGATCGGATAGCGAGTTTAATTTCTCCTGGGTCACATCCCAAGTTTTGTTATTCTTGTTGGCCAAGTAATTCACGCACACTAAAAGCGTGCAGACCAACAGGATCATGACCCCCATGTTCATCCCATGTTTGGTGGTTCGCATGGTCAAAAATTCCCAATAAAGCTTCCAATCCAAGAACACGGCAAAGACCACTAAGGCCGCCGCTGTGGCCAACAGGACGGAATTGAGATTGAGCCAGCCTCCGGCCATAAACTGAATGACGAAAGTGGATATCAAACACAAAAACGCACCAAGAAATGCGAGCTTTGCTTTCATGCTCATAACTACCTCCACCTCGAAGATTCAACAACCCGTTGGGTAAGAAAGACGAACAACCCAATCACACTGGTCAAAAAGACGACCGAGGCCAACTTGATCGCGCCCATGATAAAATTTAAAAAGTGTTGGCCGAGAGACATGTATTCGAGCACGCCCGACACAAGAGGCATGGATTCCGCACTGCCGGCCCCTTGCGAAATAAACCAAAGTAAAATGTTAAAGATCAGCCCAAGGACTACGCTCAACATAATGGATTCGGTCAGCGAAGAGGCAAAAAGACCAACCGCCACGTAAGCCGACGAGACCATCAACACCCCGAGATAAGCAGAAAGCAGCGGAGCAAATGGGAACTCGGCGACAGCTCGAGTGAGTAGCGGGTAAAGAAATGAAATCAGAGTCAAAGCCGACACCGCACCCAGCCCGGCCAAAAATTTGCCAAGTGCAATCTGCGTCGAGGAGATCGGCGAGGTGAGTAAAAGATCATAGGTTCGAAACCGTTTTTCCTCGGCCAACAGGCGCATCGTCAGTGCTGGCACCACAAAAACAAACAACAGATTGATCTGTGAAATATGCATCAAAAAGACTTCGCGCTGCAAATTCATGCCGGCCTCAGCGCCTGGCTGCATAAACATTCGGGAGCGCTCCGCAAAAGACAATAGGGCCCGAATGTAAGAGTAGGACCACAAAACCGAACACAATCCCGAAATCACAAAAAACAACGGCGACGTCAGGAGGTTTCGAAGATCTTTGCCGGCAATGGTTAAAATCGCACGCATATTTCCTCCTAGTGAGTGACTTCGTTAGATGTGAGTTTAATGAAAATGTCTTCCAGCGCGACGGCTTGAACTTGCAGTTCCACGAGACCGGCCCCGGCGCTCACCACATGGGCAGACACTCGCTCAATCGTGCTTTCGTCAGAATCCGTTTCAACCTCAATATAATTTCCGGAGTTTCGAACATTCACGACCCCACCCACATTGACTAGGGATTGGGCGATCGCGTCTTGATTGCGTCGAACTTTGAGAGTGACCGAATGGCCACCGCCCGACATTCTTCTCGACAACCCGGTCAGCGAGTCCTCCGCCACAATCGATCCACCGTTGATAATAATCACTTTTTCGCAGCTGGCCTGAACTTCAGGAAGAATATGAGTCGAAAGTACGATGGTGTGCTGACCCTTCAACTGGCGGATCAGCTGGCGAATTTCAGCCACCTGCTTGGGATCCAATCCAACTGTAGGCTCATCCAAAATCAAGATTTCTGGATCGGATACCAAGGCTTGGGCCAAACCCACACGCTGTTTAAATCCTTTGGATAGATTTCCAATCAGGCGATTTCGCACATCGCCGAGGTTGGCCTTTTGCACCGCTGAATCCACTAAACTCGTCACACGCTCCTTCGGAACGCCCTTAAGATTCGCGACAAACCGCAGGTAATCACCAACAAACATATCGTGATAAACCGGCGGTGTTTCCGGCAAATAACCAATCCGCTTTTTCACTTCCACTGGATTCTCGAAAACATCAAAGCCCGCGACTTTGACCTCTCCCGAGCTCGGCGCCATATAACCGGTGATAATCTTCATCGTCGTCGATTTGCCGGCACCGTTCGGTCCTAAAAATCCGACGACCTCGCCTTTTTTGACTGTAAAATTGAGCGATCGAATGGCCGGTCGATCACCGTAGTTCTTGGATAGATTACGAACCTCAATCATGACTGCACTCCAAGGCTCATTAGAATTTTAACCACCAACATGAGATTATTAAGACGAGGAGTCAAGGAACGCGATATATTAAATTTCGTTCATCCTTATAGGTGACTCTCCCCAATCGATCCCCTTTTATCGGGCTAACGTGTCGGCACTCTGCCACAATGAATTTCCACCTTTCGCCGGAGTGCTGTTTCATTTTAGAGCCCAGCTGCAAACGCACAAACCATTCCATCACCTGGGACAAAACGGCGTCCGAGACAGGTGTCGATTTGTTGCGAAAAACCACCACATGAGCGCTGGGTCGATCTTGAATATGAAGCCAGAGGTCCCAAGGTTTGGCTCGGCGAAGCAATTTCAAGTTGTCCGCCGCATTTTTTCCAGCAAAGGCGGTGATCTGTTCGGAGACCCTCAAGGTCCTCCCCTGCACACCGACCTCCCGCTCCGGCGGGCGAGATTGACTTTTCACCTGCAATGATCCGCCCGACTTTAAACGCGCGACCTCGGCTCGAAGGGTCTTGGCTCTTGTTTCGGTGCCAGAAATCTTTTGCTCCACCTCTTTGGCCCGGCGAAAGCATTCTTCGATATTCCAGGCTAAATTCCGTTTACGATCGACAAAGGCGACCCATTCACTGGGGACCGATAAAGTTTGATTCTCTTTGATCCAGTTTCCAATTTCGCGCCACGGAAGGGCGCGCTTTCTCGACAATTCTTCCTCGACTTTTTGCAAGGCCTTCATCTTCTTTGCTAACGTTTGACTTGGGTCAGATCCTGCACCGGACGGCTTCTTACTTTT
The DNA here is from genome assembly GCA_050250515.1 of Bdellovibrionales bacterium. Classification (GTDB taxonomy): domain Bacteria; phylum Bdellovibrionota; class Bdellovibrionia; order Bdellovibrionales; family UBA1609; genus JALHOQ01. The sequence continues at coordinate 37,265 of JBFWON010000020.1, forward strand.
CTTTGAAGGCGCCCGCCTTTGTCCAAGCCAAATCTCGCGTAGGTCTTGCAGAGCGCGAACTTCATCGCCCGAAAATTCCGGGCCCGTCCCGAGGAGTTCCTGAGGCTTATGCCACGCCACCGATTTTTCACCATGAAAAACGATAAGGTTAGGGGCATGCGGCACCAATCGAATCTCTAGATTTGATCCACCCTGGAAGCCAATTCGAATCACCCGCCCTAAATCCTGAATCCGCTCAACATGGGAGACCTTTTGCCCCAAAAGATGGGCGCGAATAAAGAGTTTCATCGGGGATGGACGTTGGACCGGTTGAAACGGAGGCTCCTCCCACGGGAGGGCACTGGGCCAAAGTGGATTCAAATCAATCCATAGCCAGACGAGACCCCGGTCAATGTAAAATCCCAAAATAATATCCCGGTCGCTCGTTAGGACTTCTTGCAAACGAGCACCTTTCAAGACCCCAAGGGTGCGAGTCATATTGTCAACTTCTTCGAGGGACCAGGCTTTCATTTTTGGCTCCGCTTGCCGAAAAGCATAGTGAAAGGAAATGGTGATGTCCAATCTTGGCCACGACCCCCTTTATCAGGTTTTTGAAGAGCACTTACATAGTGGTTTGTACGATGACAAACCCACTGAAATTTTCGTGCGCGACGTCGTCGACTATTTTGTAAAAAACCTATCGCAAGAAGGCTACGTTCCCCTACGCATGCAGGATCTGCTGCGCGCGGACCTCAACCATGACGTCAATGACATGTTGCGCACAAAAATCTATGGTCATTACGACATTGGACAATACAACCGCAATCGCCGCGGACAAGAACCCTCCTAGCTATTCCGGCCTTAGCTTTTGGTACTGATTGTAGTACTCCATGGCCTTTTTCTGATCGCCTAAGCGCTGGTAAACCGCCGCAAGGTCTTTGTACGAATGATAAAACCGCGGGTTGATCTCGATGGCCCGATGAAGGTGAATCAACGCCTGCTCTAAATTTCCAAGTTTCATGTATTCTTCAGCCAGATTGTGGCGCACTTGCGGATAGCGGTCCTCAAATTCAATCGCCTTTAGATAGTGTTCGATGGCCCGCTCGGTTTGCCCTGATTCACCATAAGCCATGGCCAAATTGTTCTGCACCCGCGAATTGCCTCTATCCAACGACAAAATGTGCTCATAGAACGTGATCGGATCTTGCCATACTGCATTTTGGGTGTAGGTTTTGTATCCTAAGGCAAGGGCACAGGGAATGGCGACCGCCCAAACCCATCTATAGGAAATCTTTCTTGCAAGAAGGGAACCGGCGCCCAAAACCAATCCAACACTAGGCAGATACATCCAGTGTTCAAGGAACAGGGAGTTGACCGGCAACAAAACTCCGGTGTGGGGTACATGGGCCGCCATAAACCAAAAGAACATCAGGGATACGGGCCGGAAGTCTCTCCCTCTCTCCCGCCAGCTGAAAATAAAGCCAAGCAAAAGCAACAGGAATCCCACCATCGGGGGCCATAGCCAAAAACTCGCGAATACGGGGAAATTTCTTTCCATATGAAGATCATGAGGCCAAAACAAAAGTCCCAAATAATCGGGCAATGTCGCTAGAAATGTAAAAAGACGATAATGAATATTCTCGGTGTAAATATTGGCCTCTTTGTAGAAGCTGAATGTGTCGTCAAAGTTGAGAAATGTTTTTCGCGCGATCAGATAGGCCAAGGCCATTAACCAAAAAGGCCAGGTCGGTCTGTATGTGGATAGACGAAAGGGCGCCGAACTTTTCACACCTATCCAAACACAAGCCAAGGCCGGGAAGACGATGGCCGATTCTTTGCTGAGTAGACCTAAAAAAAAGAAGAACGCGGCCAACCCGCGCCGCTCTAGAAAAAAAACTGCGAGAAGTACAAACAAAGTATGAAGAGGATCTGCGGTGGCACTCATGTAGGTCACCGCTTCGGTATGAAGCGGGTGCAACCCCCAAAGCAAGGCAGGTAAGACTGCAAAGCCCATCGATAATGAGAGACGCCGCCGGGCCAGCAAATAAATGAGAAGGGCGTTCAAAAAATGAAAAAATAGATTCAATGCATGAAACGCCGCCTTCGACATCCCGAAAATCTGGTAGGTCACAAAGTAAGCCAGAGTCTGCATGGGTCGATAAAAAGAATCTGTCCCACCGGCTCCCATCGTCGAAGAACTGGTGAAAATTCGATCGAAATAATCTAGATCTTTGATGTATCTGTTTTTTTCCAAAAGGAACTCGTCATCCAACAAATATTGATTTGAATAGATGTTGGAGTAGGCCATGAGAAGAGCCAGCCCTAGCACAAGTGGGCCTACGACCTCATGTTGTAATGCCTTGATGATCATAAACAAATGGTCAGCTTTTGGCTGACCACTTGTCTATCAATAACTTGTAAAATCGAAATTTTAGAAGACGTCTCCAGGTTGTCCGGCCTCTATTGCGGCCGCATCGTCAGTCACGTCTGGTTGAAGACCCTCGGGAGATACGATGGGACCGCCAGAGGCAGGTTTATCTTTCTTATCACCAGCGCCTGGGGCCGGAGCCGCTTGATCTTTCTTATCACCAGCGCCTGGGGCTGGAGCCGCTTGATCTTTCTTGTCACCAGCGCCTGGGGCTGGAGCCGCTTGATCTTTCTTGTCACCAGCGCCTGGGGCTGGTTGTCCATCCGCAGGCAACGCATTCCAGTCGACCAGTTGATCCACTTCTTCCAAAGTCTGCTTCAGCCCCTCAACGATGCGCTTGGAGCTCTCAATCGTTTTTTTGATTTCCTCAGCGGCGGCCACATTCTTGGCCTTTTCAGCTTGTTCAATCAAAAGAGCACCCTGCTCTTCCACGATTTTCAAAGAAGCCTCGCCTTCACTTAGCATCACGTCGATCTTATCCGAAGCGGCCTTAACATCGCCATTGTTCTTCGCTTCCTTAGCCGCCTTCGCCTTCTTCAACTCATCGGCGGCAGCAATCTTAGCTTTCTCAAGCTTACCCGCTTCGTTCATGATCACGTCACGAATAGCCGTGAAAGAAGCTGGAGTGTCCTTGTCCGACGGCTTATCGCCAGGCTTCTTATCGTCGTCGCCAGGGATCACAGTTACAGGAAGACCACCACTCGTCACAATGTCCATCTTAATGGCATCGGCCGCAGCATCTTCAAAAGATTTCGGAAGCTTCGTCATACTCGTACTGAGCGTAGAGGGTGCTTGACCGTCACCTTTATCTGCAATGATAGCGATCGGAATCATCGAGCCATTCTTGGGATTCATGATCTCAAGCAATACGATGATCTGGCTGCACTCGGGCTGCCAGCAAGAAACGGTCATCTTAACCGAACCGGCTTCAGTGCGACCTTCTGCATTGGTTTTGAGATCCTTAATGACGATCGCCTCCTCGGCCACTGCTGTCGGTTTGCCCTTAGCATTGAAAGTCACCATCTGCTCTTTCAAGTGTAAGCCACGTAAACTGGCTTCTCGCTCGTTGGCGGCTTTGTAAGAAATGACGGCATCAAAGTTACCAATCGTCGCTACAGTACCGTTGCTCACGGCCTTAACCGTTAGGCCCTTTAGAACCTCGAGGCCTTCGTCCGAGCGATTGGACTCCTTTACCATCTCAGAAATTCGGTTTACGAACTGAGCGGTGGTTTCTCCCTGATCGGCCGGCGGATCTTTGGGATCAACTGGTTTTTTGGGATCAACCGGCGCCTTAGGATCTACGGGTTTCTTCGGGTCAACGGGCTTCTTGGGATCCACGGGTTTTGCCGGATCTGGTTCACGTCGTTTCACATCCTCGTCGCTGTCCTTTTTGTCTGGTCCCACCTGAGGCTGTTTGCCAAAAGAAGTGTCTAGAACCACTTTTCCGTTTTCGTCCTTCTTATAGCGCTTATTGATGCCATTCTTTTTGTTGTAGTCATTAACCTCTTCAACAGTAAATCGACGGGCCTTCATCGGGCGAAGTCGATCACCGCACGCGGTAATAACGGACAAACAAACTACACCGGCAATGCCGGCTCGAATGATGGACGAAAAACGATCCATAGAATTCTCCTGTAAATATTTGGGCTCGGCTCGCACCGACCCGCACCCCTGATTGAGCAAGGCCAGTGCCATCCGTGCGGAGGCTGATGTCCAAAGAAACGGCATTTGGGCAATTCTTACATCGTAAAAGGTGACAAATTTCGTTACGAGGGACCGTTCACGTCCATCCCTGGGCAAAAGCAATCTTAACTTTTCAATGCAATCTGATTGGCGTATCTACATATTTATGCACAAAAATCGCCGAGATTTTCTTCAATTTATGGGTCGAACGCTTGCGGCCTCGACCTTAATTTCAACCCTACCCGCCTGTCGAACGGCAACAAAAGTGGTCGGCCCCCCGATGCCTTTCACACCCCTATTGCCCACCCGGGCCGACGATCTTAAACTGGCAGAGGGCTTTCGCTATCAAATCGTCCTCAAATGGGGGCAGAAACTCAATAGCAAAGGCGACACCTTCGGATTCAACAACGACTATATTGCCTACCGACCACTTTCAAACGAATCGCCAGATGAAGGTTTAATGTGGGTCAATCACGAATACCACGATCCATATTATGTTAGTGGTTGGCGGCCTGGCCAGCCTCGTACAGTGGCTCAATTTAATATCGAACGAAAGTCGATGGGCGGAACAATTGCCCATATCTACAAAGTCGACGGTCGTTGGCAACTTAAGGAAGATTCGCCTTACAACAGGCGAATCGACGGCACCACTCCCATTCCTTTTGTTACGGAAAGACCCATCATGGGCCATCGAAAGTCCATGGGAATGCTAGGCAACTGCGCGGGTGGCGTGACCCCGTGGGGGACCATCCTAACCTGCGAAGAAAACTATCAAAACTTTGTCGGTGAAGCGGTCATTAAGGATGGCAAACGAGTTATCGAAGTCTGGGACAAGTATTTAGATTGGACCAGCGGGCTCAAACTACCGCCGGAACACTATGGCTGGGTTGTGGAAGTCGATTTGAAGACCGGCAAAGCCAAGAAACACACAGCTCTGGGGCGCTTTTGTCATGAGTGCGCCACCTGCGTGGTCGCACCGGACGGACGCACAGTGGTTTATTCGGGTGATGATACTGAAAACGAGCACCTATACAAATTTATTTCCCGTAAGGCGGGCTCACTCGATGAAGGTGAACTCTATGTCGCCGACACCATCAATGGTCACTGGCTCCCAATCAGTCGCGCCAAGGATGCGCGCCTTAAAAAGGAATTTCCCAATCATACGGAGATGATGATTCAGACACGCAAAGCCGCTAAGATCGTGGGCGCAACGCCTCTTGATCGCCCAGAAGATATTGAAATTGACCCCGTTTCTAAGAATATCTTTGTTGCATTGACGAACAATCCCGATAAAGGAAATTCGTTCGGCAGCATCATGCGTTTGATGGAGGCGGATAACAATCCGCTCAGCATGGAATTCAAGACGGAAACTTTTTTAGCCGGGGGTCCTGAGACCGGCTTCGCCTGTCCCGACAATATGGTGTTTGATCGCAAGGGGAATCTCTGGATGACCAACGATATGTCAGGCAAGGTCATGTTCAAGGGTGAGTATCAAAATTTTGGCTGCAATGGCTTGTTTTTTATTCCTCTCAGCGGGCCCCACGCCGGGCGCGCCATGCAAGTGGCTTCCTCACCGCGCGGAGCCGAGATGACCGGCCCCTGCTTTTCGGCTGATGGACAAACTCTTTTCGTTTCCATTCAGCATCCTGGGGAACGTGCTCATTTACGAGAAGATATGGTCAGCCATTGGCCCGATGGGGGTGACTCTGTCCCGTCGCCAGCCGTGGTGGCGATCTCAGGCCCTGCCTTACAAGGCATTGTGGGATAATAGATCCCATAAGATTCCTTAAGGTTTTCCGGCATTTCGACATCAGTTTGTTGAAAACATAAACACCTGTCAGACGGTTTTCCGTTTTCACCGGCGGGCCGAATCTTCAGTTCATTGTAATTTCGTTCTCAGAAGACCTCAGCTTTGCACATTGGGTGAGGATTGAAGAGGACACGTTTATGATTACGATGAACAAAAGAAATTTAGTACTAGGTGCAATCCTAATATTTAGTTCTTCGGCCTTCGCTCAACTATGGGGCTCGAACCCCGGTGCGCGGCCCAGTGCTGAGGCGCCCCCCACTGGCCAATCTGGTGGCCCGGTCGTCTTCGGCCCTTCCGCGACCCGCGTACAACCCGGAACGGCCCCCGCTCGACCCACACCAGGACAATCAGGACGCCAACGTCCACCGGCCGGCCAACACGCCCCTGGCCAACCCGCACCCGGCAACCCTGTCCAAGCCAAACCCTCTCAACCCGGCCGCGTCGCCGTCAGACCCGGCGCCCCTCCTCCAGACAGACCTGTGTGCACCTCAAAACGAGTGCTTGGCTTAGATTTGATTTCAAGGGCGTTAGGACTTGGAGATAGAAAACTGCAAAAAATATGGAAATGGAACTCCGCCCAAAAGCGCTCAGAATCAATTTCGTTTTCGAGTTCCGAATTTCTACATCTAGATACCGCCATCGATCACAAGTCTGTCGGACGAATTAAAATTTCACTACCAGCCCAAGTTTGTGTGCAGGGGTCCGTCGTAACATTCTACATGAGCAAAGCGCTTACGGACGGATACGGAGATCACGAAATTGGATCGGTGGAAGCACGCTTGACCGCAACTAATGATGGTCACGCCCTACTTAAGTTTGTCAGCACCGGAAGCACCCCCGAGTTTGCCAATGCAAATGGAACCTATCAGATGGCGACCAAATAATGAAATCCCGATGGCTTGTCTTTTCATTAATTCTCTGGACGATCTCGGCGCAGGCGCTGAATGGGAATAGGACGCTCGTATTTAATCAAATCGGCGATTGGTCTTCGACCGAAATTGATCCACGAACCTTCGATGGCATGTTGCTTGGAGGACCTAGCTATCTGATCACTCGAAAGTCGACCGGCGAATATGCGATACCAGTAAAAGTATTCGTTAACCACGCTCAAGTGCTAAATGCCAATAGCGAAGCCGATTGGGCCAAAGCCATTTTCAAACAAAAGGCCAACACGCTTCGAGACAGACTGAAAAATCAAAAACTCACGACGCGAGCTGGTGAAAAATACTATATTGCAGAAGTCGCCGCCGACCCATCGTCATCACTGCTTGGCGGATTGTTTTTGGCTCGGCAAATTGATGGAATGCTCGTCATCACTGTTTATGAAGACAGCGAAGACGCATTCAAACGGAATCGTCCTCAAGTCCTCAGCCTCTTTCAAACGCTGACTATCGAAGCCAAATAATCTTTTGGCACACACGGTGCACTCTTTCCGCCTCGCAATCTATTGAGCAGAGGCGAGGTCCCGTTGAGAAAAATTTTTACTATCGTTACCGCTCTGATCGTTGCGACAGGCTTTCTTTCCGCATGCCAGCAAGGGAAGAACAAAAAATCCGGCGGCAATGGCGGAGGCGGCGTCGATGGTGGCGGCGGAGATTTTATCTACTTATCAGAGGCCGACACAATCGACAAAATTGAGAAAGCCTGGAAACAGATCCCAAAAGACCTCGTAACGGTATGCGAGTACCTACACACCAAGGCGAACAAATCCCCGGAAGAGGCAAAAGCCTTCGTCACCCTGGACAAAATGGCCCCCTGCCAAGACTTGTGGGTCTTGAGCACCCCTGCAGACTACCTGAAAAACGTTAAACTAGATCTAGACAAAACAGGGTACTGCAAAGGACCCCACGGCCGCCAGCACTTGGCCTCAGTGGCAGAGCTGAATCGCAAATCGAGCATTTGCATTAGCGTTTATGGCCTGATGAGAAAGGCCTCAGCGGGAATGGAGTACGACCTCCTCGCCCTTTTTGCGCACGAGATTGCCCATCTCAATGGATTTGACGAAGCGGATTCGCTAGATCTACAAAAATACTTTATTTCGATCATGCCGCGACTTATTGGAAAGAGAGAGAAGGAAGCCCTTTTCTGGGCTGTCTATCGGTTTACCTCAAATGTTTCGACCATGTGGCCGATTTTGCTCACCTACGAGGAGGTTACAGATCAGTACATTGAAAACGTCCGACGCTTGGGAGTCCTTTACTACAATCTCAAAGGTGGAGTTTGGACAACTTCAAATTACATGAGGAATGTTACTGATCAAATCCAGGAATTCGATCGCTTTTACTATGAATATTTCAATCTAGCTGCCTACCTCGAAAATAGAAAAAAGGAGGGTCCAGTCAAAATGTCTCCTTTTGTCCTCGAGATGATTCGAAAGATTGCATTAGGCGGTCTCAGAATCGAACAGAAGTTCAGTCAGGCCTTTGCAGACGAACGAGAATTTGTCGCCAAATATGGCGTGCGCACTGAGGCAGCTATCCTAGAGGACATGGAGTTGGCCGAGCGACTAACCAACCCCGAACTTCTTCTAGACAAATCGCGAAGGCTGGAAATGATTTGCGAGGCTCCTGTGTCGAAAAATTGGGCCGAGCGGGAACTTATCAATGCGATTGGACTCCCTCCCAGATGCAAAGAGAACTTCCCAGGGGGAACTCACCAGAATCCGTTCAAACCCTAAACCAGTCCACATTCATGCAGGCCATGAAGTCGGGTTTGGTGGTGGGGACTTTGC
>JBFWON010000021.1:0-45102 GCA_050250515.1 Bdellovibrionales bacterium
GCTATCGAAGTTAGAACAACGTCTAAATTTTAGACCTCGAAAGGTCCTGGGTTACAGGACCCCCTTCGAAGTTTACTTTAAGACAAAAGTTGCACTGGCAATTTGAATACGGCTCCGAACCTTTTTTTTGAAAAGTGGTGGCTGAGGACGGAATTGAACCGCCGACACAAGGATTTTCAGTCCTCTGCTCTACCAACTGAGCTACCCAGCCAACTGGAAATCAAGAGCTTAGTCGTTTAGCGTCATCGGCGCCGGGCTGTCAACGAAGGCCCGGGCTTGGCGCAAGGAATCAATGAACCTTTTCGAGGGCTTGCTTAAGATCGGCGATCAAATCCTCGTTGTTTTCGATCCCAACACTGAGTCGGATCAGGGAATCCGTTATTCCCAGCTGCTGACGCCGGTCTGCCGGTATCGAGGCATGGGTCATAATGGCGGGGTGATTCACTAGAGATTCGACCCCCCCAAGGGACTCGGCCAAAGAAAAGACCCGCAGAGATTCCAAAAATGTTCGCGCCTGATCCATACCGCCCTTCAAAACAAGGCTGACCATTCCGCCAAAACCGTACATTTGTCGCTTCGCCAACTCATGTTGTGGATGGTTGGGGAGACCCGGGTAGATGGTGCGCTCAATCTTTGGATGAGTGTTCAAATACTCAGCCACGTGCTGGGCATTGCGCGCATGTTCGCGCATTCGGATGGCCAATGTTTTCAGACTTCGCATGGACAAAAACGCATCAAATGGTGAGCCAATCGGGCCCATCGAATTGCTGAGGAACGCCAATTTTTCAGCGATAGAGGATTCTTTCGTTACCACAACTCCGCCCACAACATCGCTGTGCCCACCGATGTATTTTGTGCTGGAGTGCACGACCAAATCGGCCCCCAGTTCGAGCGGTCGCTGGAAATAAGGACTCATAAAGGTGTTGTCCACAGCGACGAGAGCCCCGCGCTCATGGGCCATTCGAACGACCGCCCCGATATCCGCCATTTTTAGCATAGGATTCGTCGGTGTCTCCAGCCACACCATCTTGGTTTTGTCGGTCATTGCCGCTTTTAAATTTTCAACATTTGATAGGTCGGCAAACGTAAACTCGAGTCCGTTGTGTCGAAGGATCTTATCAAAAAGCCGAAAAGTTCCGCCGTAAAGATCATCGCTGGCCACGACATGATCCCCCGAACGAAGCATGTGTAAAACAACGGTCGTGGCTGCGCAGCCAGAGGCAAAGGCAAATCCGTGGGAGCCACCCTCAAGACTGGCCATGCAAGCCTCATAGGCCTTGCGAGTTGGATTGTGAGTGCGTGAGTACTCGAAGCCTTTGTGCACGCCGGGCGACGCCTGCACATAGGTTGAGGTCAGATAGACGGGCGTCATGATGGCGCCGGTCGTGGGGTCGGGTTCTTGACCCGCGTGAATGGCTCGGGTTTCAAAGCCTAAGTCTTCTAGCTTCATTAGTTGAACTCCTTTTGTCCCTCATGAAAGTGGAGAGCGACCAGGACCTTGTTGATTCGATCCATGGGATCCTTGGTGTCGGGCAGACCCGCGGCCTTGAGCGCACTGGCGACAAAGGATTCCTGTGGGCGTTCTTTCATCAATTCTTCGGCCAATAGTTCTAACAGTCGCAAGCGGTCTTTGGGTAACTGCATGAGCCACCTCCTGCCATGAGATAAGCCGCCCATTGCGAAATTGGGAAGGATCAATGCGAGAAGTCGCGGTCGCGCAGCATGTGACGTTGGCCTGGATTGAGTTGCAAGGAGGTGAAGCCCGATCGGTCGGCCTTTCGCCAAGTGAGACGGGTATGGGCTCCGGCGGGGAAACATCGTGAAATCGGGGCGTACACGGGCTTTTCATCATCAAATGAGACCGCGACCCAGGTTCCGGTCCGTATTTCCACGCAGGCCAAATTCTCGGGCCGATGAAAGGAGGCCGCACTTGAAGAGAGCGAAAGCGTAACCGCCACCCAGGTCACCAATCGCAGAGCCCGCACGGTCCATGGGGAGGTTTTTGTTTGTTCAAGGGCAACGGTGGGATGACATTTTTTGGATTGTTGGCCGAGCCAATGATCCACTTTGCGAGCCAGCTGACGTCTCACTTGCGGCTGACTGCGACGAGATTGGCGTCGCTCCTTTTGAGGCCGTCCAGAACGTAAGTACCTCTCCACTAGACTCAAAGAATGCAGGTCACTGGCAAGGCTTGGGGGTTCACCACGAAGGCGGGCTGCTGATGTGAATTCGGGGGTGACGCGATGATTGGCGCCGCTGGCATTGGCTAAGCCGAAATCGAGCAACTTAATTTGTCCGGTTCGATCGATCAGCACGTTGGCCGGGCTTAGATCGCCATGAAAAGTTCCAGCGCGCGCCAAATCCTCTAGTCCCATCCGTGTTTGCAAGAGAATTTCGTCTATCTCTCGATCGGTCAGGCGGACAAATCGGCCCAACTGACTCAGGGAAATGCCTTCCACAAATTCGAGCCCCAGGGCGGGCAGGCCATTGATTCGGTCGAAATAGAGGACTTGCACGCAATAGGGTGAGCGAACGCGTCGAAGAGATTCGAATTCCTTCCTCCAAATATCGACCGCGGTCTTGGAATGGAGAATTTTCAGCGCGATGGTATCGACCAAGCCGGACTCAAGGTCTCTACGAATAGCTTTAAATACGCACCCTTGGGATCCTTCTCCTAGTAATTCTTGCGTTTCATATCGAATCCCTGTGCCGTCCATGTGGCCAGGATATTCAAAACTGGTGCCGATACTTTAGAAGTTCGATCTGTTTGGCCACTTGTTCCCGGCATTTGAGACTAAGATCTGTTTGCACGGTGGAAAAAAGCCTTAAGTCCTCATTTGGAGCGTTGCTGCGGCAGATGGAATCAAGTTCTGTGAGTCGCTTGGTGTGGCGAGCTTTGCTGATTGTTCCAAGCTCGAGTTCATTCCTCAGAGCGGAGTAACAGGCCGTTGGAACACGTTTCTCGCGAAGTTCGATATCACACGCAATGCGTGAAATCTTGGTTTGGTCTTGAAGCTGGGCCACAATTTCGACTTCAGGGCCTGTTCGCGCCCGAGTCGCGGCGCGAAGGAGAGCCCTGTCCACGGACATAGCGTTGCTGGTAAGGGAAATAAAAACAATGGGCACCAAAATCATCTTAGCCTCCTAATGACATTTGAAGATCTCTTAGTAATGGACCAACAAGAATCAAGACGAACGCGGGGAATTGAAAGAGTAAGAGCGGAATCAGAGCTTTGAATGGAAGTTCATCCAAATGACGATCAAGAACGGATTCGGCGGCCGCTCGAGTTTCCGATTCGAGCAGAGTCAGAGCCTCCAAAATCGGAACACCCTGCCGACCCTTTTGCAGAATTCGCCACAGACTTTGTTGGTACGAGGAGGTCAGTCGAACCGGAGAATTTTCCGGAGCGGCCCACAAAAGTCGAAGTTTTCGGGCAAATGGGTCATGATTTTCCTCCAAATAGAGTCGAACGGACTCAGCGACGGACGTTCCGCTCGCCAAGTGCCAACGAATGGATTGAACCGCAATCAGGATTGGTGGTGTCAAATCGTCCATTTTGTTCTCCTAGCCATTAGGCGCAAGACGGCCAGTCCGGCAAAATTGAGCGCAGTAGACCATAATATAAGGTCAAAATTCTTAAGCAGACCGGTGCGCCCAACGGAAAATAGGACCAGGCCCAAATGCAAAAGAACGAGAACCCCGCATTGCAGATGTGCTTGCCGGAGTGCCTGTCCCGACTTACGTCGAAAAGTCGTTGCCGCCGCAAGACTTTGCCGCAAAGAGAACAGCCGATCCACCACATGATGAGGTTTTTGGTGCAACAAGTGAACTTCACGCAGGAGCGCCTTCGGTAAAAAGGGATGTCGATCAAGGCGCCGATCGGTCACTTCAAAAAGTGGCCGTACGAGCCGCTGAAAAAATTCGGGTTGTTCGTTCAAAGCCGCATCACGAGCTGATTTGGCGGCCATCCCAATTCGAAGATTAAGAATCCAAGAGTCCAAAAAAGGTAACACATGGGACTGCAGTTTTCGGATTTCAAACGCTTCGATTTGTCGAAGACCAATCAACAAAATGGCGGCACTGAGTAATGTGACGATCGAGATTGAGAAAAGTGATTTTTTGCACATCCAAACTCCGAGTGTGGTGAAAAGCCCACTCAAAATCACAAAGCATGCCAATCGATTTGCCGAAATCAGGTTTCGTCCGCGAAATTTTCTAAAAATCCGGATTGCGAACATGAATCCGAATGTCGAATGCGCGAGCAAAATTAGAAACATCTCGTCCTCCAGCCAGGAGTTTCTGCAAAAATCATGATTTTTTTTAAATTGTCTCTTGACGAAGGTAGTCACCTGGATAAACTGAAGGTGAAAGACGTTGTTGTAAAAAACGTAAACTCATCAGGAGGAGACAAAAATGGCTAAGAAAAAAGCTGCTAAGAAAGCTACTAAGAAAAAAGCGACTAAGAAAGCTACTCGCAAGAAAAAGTAAATCTTCGTGTTTCTTAGCACGAAGTGAAAACCCTCGGGTTCGCCCGGGGGTTTTTTATTTTTGGAGCTAACATCGGCAGTCCGGTCCGTGATCTCGGACGATTCCTAGAAAAGTTTGGCCTTGATACCTTCGTCCTGAAGAAACTTTTTGATGGCCTTGGCGTCCAGGGGCTCCAGACGGCGAATCAGCTCGCCAACTAGACGAAGGGTGTTCATCGCCTCAGGATCTCGCAGCTTCTGCGAAAAAAAGGCGCCATCATCCATGATGGTGCTCAAATTCTTCACAATCTTATGGACTTCCGGATCGCGCGAGGTGCGCTCCAGCTGCTTAAGAGCCTTATCAAAATTGACGACGAGCTTGTTCAATGTCTCGATCGTTCCGACTACGGATCCTTCATTGCGGTTCACAAAATCCAGGATTTTACCCGCCAATGCATAGCTTTGCGAGATCAGCTGGTCGATTCGAGGGGGGTCTTCCCCGCGAACGATTTGGCCGGGCTCGAATTCCGGTTTTTCCAAAGATCCGGGGGAAATCTCGAGAAATTTTTCGCCGATCACACCCGCCAGATTGATAAAAAAGCGGCTATCGGTGCGAATACTCGACCAGGCCTTCTTATCAACGGAAATAGTGATCAGGAGCTTCACTTCCTCTTCGGTCTCAGGAAACTTGTAATTGGGTTCGAACTTAATAGAACGGACTTTGCCCACTTTGATCCCCATGACTCGAACAGGGGAGCCAACTTCAATTCCGCCGGCGAAGTTGTAGGCGACTTTGAGCTCAAAGGCATTCGAAAATGGCTGGACGATGCCAAGGGCGAAGGCGAAAACCACCACCAGGATCGTGGCGGCCACGAAGAGGATACCAACTTTTGTCTGCGGCTTCATGGACTCTTCCCTTCAGTAAAAGTGCGAAAAGATATAAGTTAGTACGAAATCTAGAATAATGATTGCTACAGAGGAGGCAACCACCGAATTGGTGGTGGCAAATCCCACGCCCTCGGCGCCGGCTTGACAACGGAATCCGAAAAAACAACTGATTAAAGGAATAACCGCGCCGAAGGTGGCACCCTTAATTGACGCAAACACCAAATCCTGAAAATCGACGAACGCGCGCATTCCTGTCAAAAAAGCGCCATTGGAGTACCCGAGTTTTACATCGCAGACCACCATAGCTGCGTATAAGCAGGTGAGATTGGCAATGATGCTCAAGACAAATCCGCCCACCATGCAGGCCAGAAATCGAGGGACAACTAAAAATTGAATCGGATCGAGCCCCAACATTCGAAGGGCGTCATTTTGCTCCGTAATCTGCATGGAACCCACTTCGGCCGCCAGTCCCGCGCCCACTCTCGAGGTCAACAAGAGACCTGAAACGACGGCGCCAAGTTCTCGTAATATGAGGAGAGCCGCAAAACCGGGCACCAGGGCATCGTTTTGAACCACGATTTTCATATGAAAGGAGGACTCGATGATGGTAACGATGGCGGCAAAACAGAGGCAGAACAAAATGACGGGAAGACTCTGCCATGCAACGAACTCGAGTTGGGCCATCAGGTCTTTCCAGCGCAGCGGCGGGGTAAAAAGCGCTCGAAAGCCACGCCACAAGAACCGACTAAAATCGAAGACGATAAAAGTTTGGGTCACAGTGAGATCCCCCGATAGACCTCAAATGCGGCCTCGCTGATCACACTAGTCACCCAATCTGAAATCACGATTCCCACCATCGTCATAACTGCCGTCTCGACTACGGATCTTCCAACGCCTTTTGCACCACCCGTGGTGTTGTAGCCTTTGTACGTGCAAATAGAGGCTAAAACCAACGCAAAGACCAGACACTTGAATAGGCCATTGCCGATGGAAATGGAGGTTACGATGGTCGGAATATGGCGCAAATATTCCTCTGGATTAATGCCAGAGAAAACCGCTCCCAGCAAAAGTCCGCCAAAAATGGACATAAACAGGCCGGCCGTGAGCAGAAAGAAGCTCGAAACGATAATGCCGAGGAAACGAGGTAATATAATTTCTTGAATGGGATTGGCGCCGAGGCATCGAATGGCATCGATCTGTTCGGTGACTCGCATGGTGCCGAGCTCGGCTGAGGTGAAAGCGCCGACTTTTCCACTGAGCAAGAAGGCGATAAGCAGAGGCCCGACTTCACGCACGGTCGCCGAGGTGGAGAGCCCGCCCAAATATCCCAAGGCGCCGAAGGCCTTGATCTGTAGAGTAAATTGCACGGTCATGATCGCGCCGACAAAAAATCCTGCCAGCGCGGTGGTGGGAAGACTTTGTATGGTGACTCGCCAAATTTGGTCACAGAGGTTTTCAAAGGTACAGGGATGACGAACGCTGGTGCGCACAACGTCGCGTAAGAACAAAACACAGTTTCCCATGTCATCCAATAGTCGGATTAGCACCTTCAGACTCCAATGCTTCTTGCAAAAAATCCCGCACAAGTGGGACCTGACATTTCCGCATCTCAGCGGTCGTGCCCTGCGCGACAATTTCCCCCTTGTCCAGGACTATTATGTAGTCGGCGATCTCGAGAGCGCAACCCATATCATGGCTTACGATAAGGGAGGTGGTTTTAAGTTTGCGTGAGAGATCCAAAATAAGGTGATTGATCGCCTTGGTGGTGATCGGGTCTAGCCCCGTCGTGGGCTCGTCAAAAAGGAGAATGCGTGGATTCACGGCTACCGTTCTTGCAAGGCTGACGCGTTTTTGCATGCCGAACGACAGACTTTGGGGCATGCGATTTTCAATATTCCCACCCAGGTTGACGAGGGACAGACACTCATGAACTCGTTTGACAATGTCCTCTTCGGTCATTTCACGGTAATGCTTGCGAAGGCCAAAGGCGACATTCTCGAAAACGGTCAGAGAATCAAAAAGAGCAGGGTTTTGAAAGACCATGCCGCACATCTTTCGAACTGGAAAAAGCTCCTCTTCCGATAAGGTGGTCACGTCTTGGCCATCGATCAAAATGTGCCCAGAGGTGGGTTTTAACAAACCCACGATGTTCTTCAACAGCACACTTTTGCCGGTTCCGGAGGTTCCCAAAATAAACAGGATCTGACCTTCGGGTACCTCGAGTGAGATACCCTTCAAAATTTCACGCTCGCCGAAGCTCTTGCGGACATTTTGAAAGGAAATCATCAATGCATCTCCGTCAGCGGGCCTTCAAGTTGGCCGCGAATAAATTGAGCGACGCGTGGATCTTGGCTTTTTAAGGTCTCTTCTTTATTTCCGCTGGGGATGAGTTCGTGATCCGCCACGAGTATGATTTGATCGGCCAGCTGGAAAGCCCGCATCATATCGTTGGTCACGGTCACCACCGTCGCATTGGTTTTGGCCTTCAGCGAAAGAATCATTTCAACAATCTTGCGCGAGGTGATTGGATCCAGTCCCGCGGTCGGGTCGTCGTAGAGCACGATTTCGGGGTACATGGCCAGGGCCCGAGCGATGCCCAGTCGCTTTTGCATACCTCCGGAGATCTCATCGGGGAACAAGTCCTTGGCATGCAGAATGCCGACCGCATTCAAAAAATAGTGGACTTGCTCTTGAATCATGTCCTCGGGCATTTTCAGGACTTCACGCAGCGGAAAGGCGATGTTTTCCGACACGCTTAAAGAGTCAAAAAGAGCATTCTTTTGAAAGAGCATACCCATTTTCAGTTGCAGTTTGTGGCGGGCTGCGGTCGATAGATTTTGCAGGTCCTCACCCTCAAAAAGAACTCGCCCCTCTTGCGGAATCAAAAGACCGGCCAATAGTTTCAAGATGACGCTTTTGCCATGCCCGCTAGGGCCGATGAGCACCACGCTTTGACCCATCGGAACGACCAAATTGATCGATTTAAAGAGGACCGAATCGCCAAATCCGATCGTCACATTTTCCAGTTCAAGAGCGTTTGATGCCACGCTCTAGATTGTACAAAAGTTCGTGAGTCGAGCAAGGAACTTGTCTATGTTGTCGATAAATCAACTCCCTGTATAGAAAGAGGTTTTCGTCATGAAACACACTCGCAAGAAAATTACGGTTGTGGGCGCCGGATTCGTGGGTTCAACCTGTGCTCACTGGGCTGCGGCAAAAGAGCTGGGCGATGTCGTATTGGTCGACATCAACGACGGAGCCGCCAAGGGGAAAGCACTTGACCTATTCGAAGCTTCTCCGGTCGAACAATTTGATTCGCGGATTACCGGCACGGCCGATTACAAAGACACGGCTGGATCCGACGTCGTGATCATCACCGCAGGTCTGCCGCGCAAACCCGGCATGAGTCGCGATGATCTTTTGGCGACCAACTCAAAAATTATGCGTGATGTGTGTAAGGGCGTTCGAGAGAACTCGCCCAATTCGGTCGTGATTGTGGTCAGCAATCCCTTAGATGCGATGGCTTATGTGGCCATGCAGGAACTCGACTTTCCTCGTGAGCGCGTGATTGGAATGGCGGGAGTGCTTGATGGCGCCCGTTTTCGCTCCTTTATTGCTGAGGAGTTGAAATGCAGTGTGAAAGACGTTCAGGCTTTCGTTTTGGGCGGTCATGGTGACACCATGGTTCCGATGCCGCGCCATTGCTCGGTGGGCGGCGTTCCGCTCCTTGAAATTCTTCCGAAGGACAAGGTCGATGCCCTGGTTCAGCGCACTCGACAAGGTGGTGCTGAAATCGTCGGTCTGCTCAAAACAGGATCGGCCTATTACGCTCCGTCGGCCAGTGCTGTACAAATGGCGGAATCCATTTTGCGCGATCAAGGTCGCATCCTCCCGTGTGCCGCATATTTACAAGGTGAGTACGGCATTAAGGATCTGTTCATTGGGGTTCTCTGTAAACTGGGTGGTCGCGGCTTAGAGCAAGTCATCGAAGTGAAATTGAATGAAGAAGAGCGAGCGGGCCTCAACCACTCGGCCAAAGCGGTGAAGGAATTGGTCGACGCCATGAGCAAGTTGAACGGTTAGGAGTAATTAATGAATATCCACGAGTACCAGGCCAAGGAAGTCCTAAAGAAATTCGGACTGAGTTTGCTCAAAGGCCAAGTGGCCGCAACGGCCGAGGAGGCCGTGAGCGCCGCCCGCGGCTTGGGTGGTAGCGTTTGGGTCGTGAAGGCCCAAGTGCATGCCGGCGGACGAGGCAAAGGAGGCGGGATTAAGGTGGCCAAATCCCTTGATGAAGTGCGCGGCCTTTCCCAAAAGATGATCGGTATGACCTTAGTTACCCCGCAAACAGGCGCTGAGGGTAAAAAAGTTCGCAAGGTTTATATTGAGCAAGGCTGCGAAATCAAAAAAGAGTACTACGTGGCCTTCCTGGTCGATCGTCACTATGGCCGCATCGTGATGATGGGAAGCCCTGAAGGCGGGATGGATATTGAAGAAGTGGCGGAAAAAACACCCGACAAGATTTTTAAAGTCGTCATTGATCCAGCCGTTGGCATGCAAGCTTTCCAGGCCCGTCAAATGGCGTTCAAGTTGGGCATTAAAAGCGAAGTGATCGGTAAGGCCGTGAAGTCCTTTATGGGACTTTATCGTGTGTTCAAAGAGACCGATTGTTCTTTGGCTGAGATCAATCCTTTGGTGGAAACCGGTGACGGGCAAATTATCCCTTTGGATTGCAAAATGAATTTTGATTCCAACGCTTTGTTTCGGCACCCCGATATCGTGGAGTTTCGCGACATTCATGAGGAAGACCCGACGGAAGTGGAGGCCAGCAAACATGATCTCGCGTTTATCAAGTTAGACGGCAATATTGGCTGTCTGGTGAACGGGGCGGGATTGGCCATGGCCACGATGGACATCATCAAGATTCACGGCGGGATGCCCGCCAACTTCTTGGACGTGGGCGGCGGCGCTAATAAAGAGAAAGTGACAGAGGCTTTTAAGTTGATTTTGAAAGATCCCAACGTGAAGGGAATTTTGGTCAATATTTTTGGCGGCATCATGAAGTGCGACATAATAGCCAACGGAATTGTTGCGGCCACCAAACAGCTGGGGCTCAAAGTTCCCTTGGTGGTTCGACTGCAAGGTACGAACGTGGACCAAGGAAAGCAGATTTTGAAAGACAGCGGCCTCAACATTACCCCGGCGGATGATTTGACGACAGCGGCGAAGGCTATCGTCGGCGCTGTGAAAGGAGCCAAGTAATGGCGATCATGATCGACAAAAACACCAAAGTGATTTGCCAGGGATTCACCGGTGAACAGGGAACTTTTCATTCTGAACAGGCCATCGCCTACGGAACGAAAATGGTCGGAGGAGTGACTCCAGGAAAAGGGGGATCAACCCACCTTAACTTGCCCGTGTTCAATACGGTTGAAGAGGCCGTCAAAAAAACGGGCGCCAATGCTTCGGTGATCTATGTTCCACCACCTTTTGCCGCGGACGCCATTATGGAAGCGGTGGATGCGGAAATTCCATTGGTGGTTTGTATCACCGAAGGAATTCCTGTCATGGACATGATCGCCGTCAAGCGCTACATGCAGGGCCGAAAAACCCGGCTTGTGGGACCCAATTGTCCCGGCGTGATCACTCCAGGCGAATGCAAAATCGGAATTATGCCGGGTCATATTCATAAGCCGGGGCGGATTGGAGTGTTATCGCGATCCGGAACTTTGACCTATGAAGCTGTGTTTCAGCTGTCCAATGTAGGACTCGGCCAAAGTACCTGTGTGGGAATCGGTGGAGATCCGGTGAACGGCACCAACTTTATTGATGTGCTGGAACTCTTCAACAAAGATCCCAATACAGATGCGGTGATCATGATCGGTGAGATTGGTGGAAGTGCCGAAGAAGAAGCGGCCGAGTACATCAAAAGAGAATTCAAAAAACCCGTGACGTGCTTTATTGCAGGTTCCACGGCCCCCAAAGGAAAGCGAATGGGGCACGCGGGTGCGATTATCAGCGGTGGCAAGGGCACGGCGGAAGCTAAGTTCGAAGCTCTGCAGGGCGCGGGATGCAAAATCGCCCGAAGTCCGGCGGATCTTGGAACGACACTCAAAGCTTCGCTTTAGACTCACCTCTAAGGGCCAGAAATGGCCCTGCATTCTCCTACGGATTCATTCCACAGGCTTTAGAGCGTCGTCGAACACATGATGCAAAATCTCCAAATCTGGATCGTCACTTTTGCTAAGGGCCATTCCTAGACTGATAACCGCGGTTTTCAATGATCCTTTTTTAAGGGTTTTTTCTTCGAGTCGGGAAATTTCGCCCAGTTCGTCCATCATTTGATGGAGTCGCTGATGAAACTTGTCGTAGGTTTCCTTTGAGATGTCCGCGAGAGTCCAACTCATCGAGGCCGGATCAGTTTCGCGCCCAAGTGATTGCTGAGAGAGCCGTGTTTGCAGACGGCTCTTTTGAAACTGCGCCATCCGGTCGACTTGTCGGTTCAAGTGAGCCAGAGCCAAGGGCCCAGAAAGAGGTGGTGAACGTTTATACGAGGTTTGAACCCGCCCAGCTCTAGATTTGATGAGATCGTATTTTTCAAGCCGGATCAAAATTCGCTCAAGTTCGGCGGTCGAGATACTAAATTTCTTGGCGATCTGTTCGGGTTTTTGGCCGGAATAAAGCTTTAAAAGGAATGCGAATTCTCGTGGATTTTTGGCTAAAAATTCGACTTGTCGGTTGGTGTACTTATTCTCGTCAGGCGCATCGGCTGCCATCAACTTGTGAAGGTCTTGGAGGCTCAGTCCCAACCAATCCAGTAGATCCAACAGATGCTGCAGAGACATTTCTTCGCGCCCGAGCCGCCTTTTTACGGTAGGTAAAGAGCAGGCCCAAAGCTTGGCCAAGTCTTTGTAGGTGTGACCTTGCTCCTTTAGATGTCGCTTGAGCACCTTTTTTAGGCGCTCGCCCTGCCTGATGGATTCGCTCGCCATAGCTATCGGCCTCGGCCCTGAGTTCCTCTTGTCGTAACCGACTGAGTCCTATAATTAAGTCGCATTCCATGATTCCCTCCTATGAACACCAGACTAGTGTCAAGAGTGAAAGCAGGGAACAAGCTCATCACAGGTATCAAAATTTGATACTCTAATCGGATTTTGGGGTTTAGAGTTGAACCTTCGGAATTCCGTTAGGAGCCCTGGGACGGGAATGGCTAGGCCCCTAAAAAGGCTGGCATGCTTGGGATGTTTCTGTTTTGGGTGAAACTCGCGCTGGACACGCCGCGCGAGACCGGCTATTTTCCGCCTGAATTCAAAATAAGGAGTGAAATCATGGGAGTGGAGACCACTTTTAGCATCATTAAGCCCAACGCCGTTAAGAAAAACGCGATTGGTTCGATCATCCAGTTGTTCGAGAAGAATGGATTAAAGATCGCCGCCATGAAATTGACCCGACTTGAGAAGTCGAAGTGTGAGGAGTTTTACGCTGAACATAAGGAGCGCCCCTTTTTCGGTGAACTCGTTACCTTTATGACTTCAGGCCCAGTGGTATTGATGGCTCTAAAAGGTGAGAACGCCGTCACCCGAAATCGGGAAATCATGGGCGCCACGGATCCGAAAAAGGCCGCACCGGGTACGATCCGAGCTCTTTATGGAGACAATGTAGGCGAAAACGCCGTTCACGGTAGCGACAGTCCGACAAGTGCTGAGCGCGAGCTCAAGATTTTCTTTGAGCAAAAAGAATTCGTTAACGCCTAAAGTAGGCGATCAGTTTGACATAGTTATAGACTCACTCTCCTATCATGGTGGCCGCGGGGTCGGCCGCCATGAGGGAATGGTCGTCTTTGTTGCCGGAGCTTCTCCAGGCGATCGCCTGAGCGTGGAAGTCACGGCCAATAAAGGGCGATTTCTCGAGGCGGCCATTCAGACTGTACTCGAGCGGGGGCCGCATTTTCGCCAGGCGCCCTGTCCCGTGGCCGGGGAATGCGGGGGCTGCGCCTGGCAACAGGTCACCTATGAAGAGCAGCTTCGCCAAAAACAAAAAATCCTACTGGATGCGACGAAACGATTGCGTGCGCGTGCGCCCTTTGAATTTTCGCAGATCGTTGCTGCTCCTGAGGAATTTCATTACCGCAATCGCATTCAATTGCATCGACATGGGGACCAAGTGGGTTTTTTTGCGACCCGCTCTCGCCAGTTGGTGCCGATCGAGTCCTGTCGAATCGCGGAAGAGGGAATCAATCGGAAAATCTCAGAACTTCGCACAGAGGGGTATCCAAACGCTGAGAAATTTGAATTGGCTATGCAACCCGGCGACGAGGTGCAAGTGTATTTGCCGGATGAACGGGCAGGCTTTCGATTTTCGCAGGTGAACTCGGCGCAAAATTCCAAACTCATTGAGCTCGTGTTAAATGTAGTGGACAAGTCGGTGGATTGGGCGATGGATCTTTACTGTGGCAGCGGAAACCTGACCCTACCCTTGGCCGGATTATTGGGGGATGTGCCTTTACTGGCGGTCGAGCTGGATCCGCGCGCCATTGAACGGGCGAAGTCCGCCAAAACCAAAATCACCTGGCAAGCTGGAGACGTGGCCTCCGTTCTTAAGCGGCAGCAGCGTCGCGAGGGGAAAGGCGTTGTCGTTCTAGATCCCCCGCGTCTCGGGGCCGATCGCGCGGTTTTGTCCCAGATCCAGCGCTTTCGCCCGAACCAAATTGTCTATGTAAGCTGTAATCCCACAACCTTTGCTCGCGATGCGGAAATTTTGGTTGAGAGTGGTTATCGTATTCAGTCGGCTACAGGCCTTGATATGTTTCCCCAGACGGAACACGTTGAGTTAGTCGCCGCGCTGCGCATGGAGCCGTAACGTTGCATCCCTTCAAAGGGCTGATTAACGTGTGAAGATGCTTCGTCTGAGCCTCTCATTTTTGCTGATCGTTTTGACCGTCGGTTGTAGCACGATTTCTAAGAGAGATCGTGAGCGAGCCTTGCTGCATATGCAAATCGGAACAGGCTATTTGCAACAAGGGCAATATCCCCTCGCGATGTCTGAGTTACAAAAGGCGGAACGATTGGATCCCACCAACCCCCTCATTTTAAATAATTTGGGTCTTAGCTACTATGTACGTGGGAAAACTGAGGTGGCGGAGAAAAAGTTTCGAGAAGCCATTCGACTCGACACTCGCTACTCGGATGCTAAAAATAACTTAGCTCGAATGATGATCGAAACCGGCCAAGCCAAAAAAGCGCTTGGAATCCTTGGCGAAGTTGAAGGCGACTTGACCTACCAATTTCCTGAAAAGACATTGTCGAACTACGGAATGGCCTATTTCAACCTTGGCCAGTACAAGAAGGCGGAAGAATATTTGCTCCGAGCCCGACAGTTGCGACGGGAAAACTGCGTCACCGCCAATTTCTACGGAAGAACTTTGTTGGCGCAAAAACGAATGGCCGAATCCGCGGAGGCTCTGGATCAAGCGATTGAGTACTGCAGAGATATCCATTTTGAAGAGCCCTTGTATTTTTCTGCAATGAGTTATTATTCTCTCGGGCAGAGGGAAAAAAGTCGGGCCCGACTCGAAGAGCTACTGAAGGATTACCCAAAAAGTAAGTATGTCGCCAAAGCCAAAGGAATGTTAGAGTTGCTCGGAGAATGAAGCAGACTGGAGAACTCCTCAAGCAAGCCCGTGAAGCCGCGCGCCTTTCGATCAGCGAAGTGGCACTCGCGACTAAAATCAATCCGAAGATTTTGGCGGGCATTGAGTCGGGAGATACAGAACATCAACCGGCTCAAACATTTCTCAAGGGTTTCATCCGCTCCTACGCGGCCTTTTTGAAATTGGATCCTGAAGAGGTCATGCGAGTTTATTACTCGGAACAAGAGCCTCCGAATACGGCTCCGGCGGGCTCCGAAAATGCTGAATCCGTGGCGGAACCCGCGGCCGCTCCACCGCCCCCGAAGCGAAGAATGACAACTGAGGAGCATCCCTCGGGTCCACGTGTCGTGGCGATTCTAGTTATTCTCGTGTTGATCGGGGCGATCATTGGAATTCGCGAGCTGATTGAAAAATATCAGCGCGAACAAATTGTCGAAAGCGATGAGATCAAGGTCAGCCCGTTGGAGGAAGAGACGGTTGAGGCCAAACCGGCGAAAGAGCCTGTAGCTGAAGCCGCGCCCGCGCCTGCGGCCGTTGCGCAACCGGCAGTGCCGCCACCGGGCGAAGCGCCAAAGCCCGACTTACCTAAACCGGAAACCGTGGCGAAACCGGCGCCCGTACCGGCGCCGCCCGCCCCTCCGCCGCCGGCACCAACGCCTGAGCCTGTGAAAGTCCAGGCACAGACGCCGCCGCCGACTCCGGCCCCGGCACAGCCGCAGCCCACTCCACCCCCCGCGCCCTCGACGCCGCCGACTGCGACTCCGACAAATCCACAGGCCGCCGTTGTGAAGAGTGGAAAGTACGAAATCATTGTCGAGGCTCTGGACAAGGTCGAAGTGAAATTTTCTGTTGATGGCAAGCAACGAAGTGTGATCTTGGCACCAACGGAAGTGCACACGATCTTTGCGAGTGGCGCCACTGTCATAAACTTTAGCGATGGCGGGGCCGTCAACCTGATCGTCAATGGCCGGGACCGTGGGGTGCCGGGCGATTTAGGAAAACCAGCCCAAGTTACAATACCGTGAGCTCTTTAGGAAAAATCATCCTCTTTTCTCTGCTGGCGAAACTAGTGATTTCGGCCGCCATTCCCCTGACAGCGGACGAAGCCTATTATTGGGTTTGGTCGCAACACATGCAGCTTAGCTACTACGATCATCCGCCTTTTGTGGCCTGGCTTTATGCTCTGGGCGATTTCTTTAAATTCGCGCCCGGTAGTGTGCGGTGGCCCGGGGTTATACTGGCGCAGGCGACGTTGGTGATTTGGCTTCGTATTCTTCGTCGCTTTCTCACCGACGATCAAAGAAAAATGTGGCTATGGTTGGCTCTGCTGTCCCCATTGGTGGGGGGCAGTGCGATTGTGGTCACGCCGGACTTACCTCTGATGTTCTTTTACGCGCTATCATTGTGGTTTTACTTTCGGTGGGAGCGAGATCCCCGTTGGTGGGTCAGTTTACTCTTTGGTTCGGCCATCGGATTGGGAATATCTTCTAAGTACATGATGGTGCTCTTTGCCATTAGCCTTCTCCCGATCGTTTTGTGGGGCCGGGCCAGTCGCAGACAACTTCTTAAGTCTTTGCCGTGGTTGGTGCTGGGTGGATTGGTGGGTTCCCTTCCGGTGTGGATGTGGAACTACCTTCATGACTTTGCCTCAATCAAATTTCAGACGGCGCACGGTTTGGGGAAAAAGCAGTGGAAGCCAAGCTGGACCATTGAATATTTCTTTGCCCAAATCGGACTGATCTTTCCCATTGTGCTGTACTGGGCTCTACGGGCGAAACGGCAGCTGCCATTGGCCTTTCATTTTCTAGCTTGGACACCTCTTCTCTTTTTCTTCTTCACCACGTCGCGCGGATATGTCGAGGCCAACTGGCCGATCGTGGCCTATCCTTGTATTTTTGCTCTGGCCGTATCCTCCTTTCCCCGGAACGCCAAGGGTTTGAGATTCACCGCGGGCTTTTGGGGTTTTGCTATGGCCGCCTTGTTGGTGATTATTCTTGGCCAGCCCACGTGGTCGCACGATCATAAATTTCGAGAGTTCCACAGATTCGACGCCATCGCGGAAAAGGGGCGCGATCTCCAACCACTTTATGCCCGTAGCTATCAAATGGCCGCCAAGATGACATTTGATATGGGGCGACCGATCTACAAACTTCGCGGAATGAATCGCAAAGACTTCTTTGATTACTTGGATCAGAGCGAGCCCAAAGAAAAAGTTTACTATTGGGCGGCGGAGAAAACAGACAAATTGCCGGTGCAGTACAAGGGGGCCGGTCATGTCGAGACCGAAGTGATTCCGGTGGACGACGTATACGAAATTCGCCGAATCGAGGTGAAATGAGAAAATTCTTTCTCCTCACCGGATTGGTTTTTCTCTATCTTATTTATGGCGTCTATTTGGCGCGCTACGATGTTTTAATTTTTCCTGAAGACCTGGTTCCTGAGCCTCCAAAGGGATACTTGGATTATAAGGGTGTGACGAACGTTCACACCCAGATGAGTTCTGGTAGTGGCGACCTGCCCACGGTCATTCAGGCCGGACAAGACGCGGGCTTAGATTTTTTGTCGATCACAGACCTCAATGTTTTTGATCGTCCCAAATCGATGGCGGGGTATCACGGGCACATGCTCGTGATGATTGATGGCGAGTACAGCTACCTGAACTCTCGCCTTCTCAATATTGGGGCTACAACCAGTCGCCATTTGCAAGGCGTTGGTCGCTCCCAGGTTCTTTTTGCCGATTTGCTCTCGACTCCCGATCGGGAGAGCGACTTGGGCATTTTTGTGCTCGCCCATCCGCTAAAGCCCCGTTACCGCTGGACCGGAGACTATCCGGCGGGACTCGACGGGATGGAAGTGATCAATATGAAAAATGTTTGGCAAGAGGCGTGGGACCAAGACCGAATTTCGTTTTTTGCCAGTCTTGTGATCCTCCCTTTCAACGAGAAATTGGCGCTCTTAAGACTTTTTCGTTCGCCGGATGATGTATTGCGCGTGTGGGACACGATCAGCCAGCAGCGCCGAATTCTTGGGTTGGCCGGGGCAGAGGCCGAGGCCAAGTTAATCATGGGTGGCAACAATCGTTTCTTTCGTTTCCCCAGCTATGCGACCTTGTTTTCGTTGATTCGAAATCATGTATTAGTGAAGTCCGAGCTCACGGGAAACGCGGTCAGCGACACAGAAAAGCTGACTCAAGCTTTGCGGCAGGGCCAGGTTTACATGAGCCTCGACATATTGGGGAATCCGAAGGGCTTCAATGCGGTCTTGCTGGGCGAAGATGGCTCCAACAACCCGATCGGAACCCGGATGAATTTCGCCAAGGGCCTATCGCTTGAAATCACGCTTCCGCAAAAACCCAACGTGCCCTTTGATACGGTCATCTATCGAAATGGTGAACGGGTGATGACTTCGAATTCGAAAGTCACCAAATACTATATCAACACGCCAGGTGTGTACCGGGTGATGGTGCGGGTGATTCCGACTCTTCCGCTGCCTGATGGTAAGAAGTGGATTCCCTGGATTTACACAAATCCGTTTTATATCGATGAAGTTTCGACCCGCGCGGCCAGCAACTAGCGCACAGAAAAAGCAGCAAAACTTGGCTTGTCAGCTTCAATCTTCTTTGGACCATTTGACCCCATGCAGACTGGAATCTGGGAGGCGGACCACCAAACCGGGCACGGGCTCCAGCTGGCAGGCCAGGCGTTCAGCCTCGGTAAATCCGCGCATCTCGGCTAAATCACTTTCAATTTCGCTGCGAGGGGGTAGATCGGCCAGGGGACTTTCCACAAGCACGCGGCAAGTCGTACAGCTGCCCATGCCCCCACAGGAATGAGGAATCGGTATGTCATGCTTTAACCCGACTTCTAGAACTGAATGCTCATGGTCAATTTCGCACTGCTTTGCGAAGGGCTCAAAAGTAATTCCGGCGCCGCTCATAGCTTGCTGGCAGGTTAATGTGACCCCTATACTGGTGTCATGAAGTTTATTGCATTTGACTTGGAAACGACGGGCACCTTGCCCGGGGTAGATCGTATTGTAGAAGTCGGGGCCGTTCGATTTGTCGATGGCGAAGTCGAAGCCATTTTTTCGACTTTAGTGGATCCTGGAATGGCGATGCCGGCGGCCGCTTCAGCGGTGAACGGAATCAAAGACGACATGTTGATCGGTAAGCCCAAAATTGAAGAGGTTCTTCGGCCGCTGACGGAGTTTTGTGAAAATTCGGTGTTGGTGGCGCACAATGCTGCTTTTGATACCCAGTTTTTGACGGCCGACTATAGAAAGTATGAAGTCTCCACTCCGGGTGGTGTCATTTTAGACACCTATCCGATGGCCAAAAAAATCTTTCCCGGTCTGGCGAACTACAAACTTTCCACCCTGGTGCAACACCTGGCCATTGAAAGCCAAGGGTTTCACCGAGCTGAGGAAGATGCCACCTACTGCGCAAAACTTTTGCTCAAGATGGTGGAGAGAATCACAGGCGCGGTGAATCGATGGCCGCCCCTTGAGAATTTGGTCACTTTGACGGGTAAGCCGGAGTCGCGATTCCCGGTGATCGAACCTGAGCCCAAGCAGTTGAGTTTGCTCTGAGAGTGCGGCAGATCTGATGCAAGAAAGCGATGTCCTTCATCAGGTCTGTGAACTCCTTGCATCTGAACTTGGCTCGCATAAGCTCTTTATCTTTGGTTCTCGTGCGACGGGTAAGGCGAATGAATTCTCCGATTTTGATCTTCTCGTGGACGCCGGTAAACCAATTGAAGAAAACGTGATGAAACGGATTCGCCAGCGCATCGAGAAGCTCAATACGCTCTACAAAGTAGATATCGTGGACGCAAAGGTGGCCGACGAAACCTTTCTGAGAACGATTCGTGGCGATTTGAAAAGGGTGGTCAATGGAAGAATCGAAACTTAAATATTCTCTCTCACTTTTTGAGAGCGCGAACCACAGATTACTCGAGGCCCTTGAGGTCGAAGTTCGAGGTGAGAATGATTTGGCCATTGACGGTTCTATTCAGAGATTTGAATTCACTTTTGAAATGTCTTGGAAAACTTTAAAGCGATTCTTAAGTCACAAAGGGATTGAAGCCAAAACGCCGCGGGATTGTTTTCAAGAAGCATTTAAGCTCGGATGGCTAGCGGAAGGCGACACCTTGTGGACCGCCATGATTGATGATCGAAACCGAACGAGCCACACCTATGATCGAAAGATCGCTCAAAACGTTTATGGAAGTTTGGTTCCTTATGCTCGGGCTTATTCGGCATTGATTGATCGATTGGGTAAGGAAATTTAGCGCGGCCCTTTCCGATGTATCGGATGCGATTCTGGGCCCGGGCCCTGTAGAATCCGAAATTCGAACGAACAGACTCTTGCCCATTTTGGCCTCAAGGCCATTTCGGCAGACACAAGTCCTGCGTGATGAGGTCCACGTGGCGTTCACCAAAGGAGTGGTTTAGAGTGAGCCTTATCTGCCGTTGATTTGAGGTTTGACCATTCTGACTTTGATACCGCTGCTTTTGCCAGTCATATCGGTGCAGTAACTTTCCAATACTACGGCGTCGTCCAATAGCACTTCCAGATCTTTCCAATTACGGTATACGGGCCGACCTTCACACAACGGCATATACAGTCCAGGAAATTGCTCATACCAGAATGCGCAGTCGATCCTTATGTGAGGTTCCCCGGTTTGGTTGTAAGAATTCAAAATATTAACGCTGACGGCGTACTTGTCCTCAAGATCAATGGTTTTACTCCAACTTCCCTTTTGATCTTCGATCAAGTTTAGAACTATGTTACTTCGCTCCATAATTGTTACAGGCCCCGGATACTGCTTAACATTCACATCTGCAATAAAATGCGAATATGGCCCACCCTCTCCAATAGCCAAAACATAAGGTGTATGAAGAAACAAAGCGAACGATGCGATAAGGCTTAACGTATTCATAAATAGTCCTGTTAATTTAATATCGTTGAGTGAATTTCGTGCCGGAATAAAAAATAAATTCTGGTTCTCGTTCTGGAGGCCGAGGACTTTTAGCTTTAATTTCCTCACCTGTAATTCCCTTAAAGGCTTTCGAACATAATTCTCCCGCATCTTGATTGGAGTTTTGCCTGACTCCAACAATATGAAGATCATCAAATTCGTTTCCGCCCCAAGAGAGCCGTCTCATAACGTGCAAATATTGGTCATTACTGGAAAGCGGAACCTGAACGGAACTGTAAATGACTGGATTCCCGGAAAATATACAACCGTCATACTCCATCTTAAGCTTGTTCCCCTCGGCAACTACTATATTAAGCGTGAGATTGTCTGGAGTGGAACTTTTCACGTAGCCACACCTGCCATAACCTATGTCACCGGACTGATCTGTAGTTAGGATTCTAGAGATCTCCTGAATCTGATTCCAACCCAACTTTGAGTTATAGGTGGCCGCAGTATGACGAAACGGCGTCCATTCTTCGCCCTCCACCCGAAAAAAGTTGCACTGGTATGTCGAAAACTCCAAGGGTTCTGCGTTGATCGTGAAACCGAACAACAAAAGAACAGATGCAGCAATGTTTTTCATTATCCCTCCATGAACGAAGCCAAAGAGTTGCTCGATCTGAACAATTTAGCAACCTGGGACTTGATTCAACAAAAATTGGACTTGCTCTTTTGAGGTGAGATAAAAGGAATGGTTGACGCTCGCTCCACGATCACAAAAGCACTTTCCATCCGACCTCGAAATGCCCGGGGGCGACATTGGATTTACCATTGGCGTCATTGTCCGCGTCTCCGCGGCAGGGGCCGGGCCCGGTAAAATCCGAAAGACAGGTTGGACTACTTCTTCGGTTTTACTGATTCGGGTGAGAAAATATCGGCACGGATCCAGCCGAGGTTGATCGACATCAACGAATAGGTCGGTGAATCGTCTTCACCGCCGGGTCCCAGCGAGACTCTTGTCGAAACGGCCAGAGAATTTAATTTGCCGATTGGTACGAGAACGCCGATTTCCGCACCAGGGGAATACCAAAAGCCATCTCCTTCGGCCCAGGTTGCGCTTAGTAAATCGGCGCGAGCAAAAATGTCAAACTGACCCCGAGCGATCGGTTGACGACCGAACCCGAGTAGATTGAGCTGCGTGTAGCGCTGCTTGGTTGTAAAAGCGATCGCTCGCGTGCGACACCCGCAAACCTTCGGAATAAAGTTCGTGCGTTCTGGCTTTAGTTGTTGGAATTGAGAGCGACAGTTCGTTTGCACCCATAATTTCGCCAGGAACGGGAGCGGGAGTGGCGCTGGTCCCGGTTGGCCCCATGATTTCCACTAAGATGAGAAGGCAAGTGATCAGGAAGATCAACCGACCAGGTTCCTCGGCCGGACGTACTGGGCCCGGGCCCTGTAGAATCCGAGTTTCGAATCTACTTGGTGAGGGTGGCGCATCTCACGCCTTGTCAAGATACACAGTGCTTACCGGAAATCGTCTACCGCGGCCGAAGGCGTGATCGCTGATTTTCAAAACGGGTGGGGCTTGCCAGCGTTTGAATTCACTTTGCATCATTTTGGTCATCACAATTCGATCGGTCTCCGTCTTCGGCGGCTTCAAATCGACTACAAGACGTTGAACAGCGGCATCCAACTCGTCGTACGGAGGCAAAGAGTCTGAGTCCAATTGATTCGGGCGAAGTTCAGCGGAGGGCGGACGATCGATAATTTCATTCGGAATGATTTCAGTTTGCGAGTTGTAGTGTCGGGCTAACTTGTAGACTTCCGACTTTAATAAGTCCGCCAACGGCATTAGCCCGCCAACCAAATCCCCATACAAGGTGCCGTAGCCCACGGCCAGTTCACTCTTGTTGGTGGTGCCGATCAACATACTTCCGGTCATATTGGAGTACGCCATCAAGATCATACCGCGCAGGCGAGATTGAATGTTCTCAAGCGTAAAGCCAGTTTCGGCTTTGCCAAAGTTGTTATTCAATACGTCGGCCGCGGATTCGTACAATCCTGAGATGGAAACATCGTAGAGTTTGAGCCCCAGATTCTCGATCAGTTTGCGGCCCATTTGATTGCTGAGATCCGAAGTGTAGGGCCCTGGCAGTAGAATCCCAGTCACATTCATTGGCGATAAAGCGTCGGCCGCTAAGCAGGCGACGACGGCAGAATCAATGCCACCGCTAATACCGAGGTGGACCGATTTGTGTCCGGTTTTATGGACAAAATCTCGCAGTCCCAGGACCAAAGCGGATCGAAGGTTGTCCAGCGGATCTTTACTCAACTCTCGAATGCCACCTTCTTTAGTTTTAGTATCGAAGACATTCAAATCCTCTTCGTAACGAATACTTTGCGCTAAAATTTTTCCCTTCGGATCCGTGACAAAAGATCCACCGTCAAAAATTAGTTCATCTTGGCCACCCACCATGTTGACGTACACCAGAGGCGCACGAAAATGGGCGGCTGTCTGACGAGTGACCTCGCGCCGGTATTCAAATTTTTTCTGAGTGAAGGGAGAAGCGCTTAAATTGACCACCAAGTCGATGCCACTCCTGGGCATCTTCTGCAGGGGATTTTCGCGATAGTGAGCAAAGCCGGGTTTGTTTTTTAGCGGCCAGCCCCAAATGTCCTCACAAACGGTGACCAAGATTCTTTCGCCTTTGAATTTAAAGATGTTCTTCGCCGCATGGCCGGGTTCGATATGTCGACTCTCATCAAAGACGTCATAAGTCGGCAGTAGTTGCTTTGGAAAGATCTTGGGCTTTTTGCCACGCTCTAAAAACACGGCCGCATTCCAATAGGCTTTACCTTTTTTCGATTGGTTACGGACGATGGCGCCAATAAGAACACCCATTTTGGGCGGAATTTGCTTAGTGATCAGCGGAATTTGTTTTTCTTGTAGGGCTACGATGCTCTCGAGCTCCAACAAATCGACCGGATGGTAACCAAAAAGCGCGGCCTCGGGAAATATAACGAGGTCGCAATGACGATCTTGCGCGCGCGCAATGTAATCGAGAATTTTATCTCGGTTGGCGACAAAGTCGCCGAGGCTAGAATTAATTTGGGCAAGCGCAATGCGCATTCTATTTAAACTTCAAGGCTAAGCGGTTTTCGCCCCGGGTAACCGTCGTCATAGCCATGCCAGTACGCGATTTCCACCTCGGGGTGTTTCCAGCAGTAATACCCTTCCCCGGAGTCAAAGTCGACCACCCAAAGTCCACGGGGCTCAGCCCCGAGCTTTCTAATTTTGTCGTTCCAGCTTTGAATCAGCTCGTTGATCTGATTTTCGAGAGCACAGATCGTGTCGGTCTGACTCAGCTGCAATGTCTCCAACCGTGCGATAAGGACTTCTACCTTTGAGCTGAACTCCTGTGTGATTCGACGAACCACCGGCAGGATTTGTCCGGCCTCTTCTAAGGTAAAATTCCCTCGGCGATTGATCGTGATAACGTCACGATCTTCCATTTATTCCCCCCCAAATGGTCGCCTTCCCCTTGACTCATTCGGTATCCAATAAAAGGTGAACTCTTGTCCATAGCACTCATGGATATGGTAACTTCTTCCATCACGGTGCGACAGAAGCGCTACTCCATCGACTTTCCAACTTTCAGAACCTGTCCGCCAATGAACATGACCAGGGCAATCACCAGGGCGGCAATGATAAGGTATCGAATAAAATCAGCTATATTAAAACTTGTATCGGCATCGGCACTGGCCGTCTTGCGCAATTTATTAGACTTAAGCTTAATTTGTGAGCGTTCGGATCGCCGGTCCACCGACTTGGTTGAGACCAGGCTTCGCTTTTGGACCTTTTCCTTTTCCTCATCGAAGGCGAATTTGTTGTTGAGTCGGGAGCGTTTCTCAAACTTTTGGGGTCTTTGGGTGTAAGCAAATCCGCCGCCGCCACCACCGGTTGCGGTGGATCCGGTATAGGTGGCGCTGTCCTTAATTTTTTGTCTTTTGACTCCGCCATCGGAACGGCGGGAATTGTTGCCGCCACCGAATCGATTGACCGATTGGTAATTGCCCGCGCCTCCGCCGCCCGATCCAGCCCGTTCTCTGGAACCCGCGCCTTGCCCTTGACCGGACGTTTTGTCTCGGTCTCCCGCACCGCTGGCGACCTCTTTCAGGGGGCGCCCATCGGTGATGGAAAATGGTTTGAAGAGTTGATTACAAACTCCACTATCACCAGGGCTACCTTGAATGGAGGGGAGTTCACCGGTCTCCAAAAGACATGAGAGATAATCACCGAAATACGCCTTGGCCCAGACACTAAAAGCCGTATTCAGAGTGTAAAGTGCAGTCATAATGAGAAAAACAGTGACGACCAAGACCAACACATACTCTATGGTTCCCTGTCCCGCTTGAGTACAAAAGCGGCGCCCAGAAGCATTTAATATAGGACGGGGAAATCCGTCGTCTCGAATTGAGAACACCACTCATGCTTATCGGCAGAAGGTCTTACAATCTGTTGTCTCAAGATGAGACGAAGTGATGGATACTGTTTCGACGCTGGGCCAATTCTGTTAATCTTGTAGATATCCGCCCGTTATCTCTGAACTAATCAACAACGTAACCTTATGTCGGTCAGACTTTACTCCGATATAAGTCTTTAAGGGGACCGCTATGAAGAAAGCGATTTCTGCAGTTAAGAAGTTTTGGAACGACGAATCCGGTCAGGGCGGCACAGAGTATGTGTTGCTGTTGGTCGTGGTCGTGGCTCTGGTCGGAATTTTCCGTAACCAGATCAAGGAAGCATTCTCCGCCAAGCTCGGAGATCTATCCTCGTCCATCCAAGGTTTTACCGGCGACGGGCAGTAAGAACGCCCTCGCCTTGAGCGGGGTATAAATGACGATCGAACTCGTTCTTCTTTTGGGTCTGTATGCGTTCATCCTGATGGGCGCATTCTTTGGTGATTCAGGCCCGATTGCGACATTCAAAAGATCTGCGCCCCGGCTTGCGGCGCGAGTGGAGCGCAATATCTCTGTTGGGGATGGCTTTCGCCAGTCGCGCGATGGCCTTGGCGTTAACTGGATCAAACCTGATGATCCGGCTGGAGGCGCACCCTGATGGAAATGATTGCTGTCGCCACTTCCATTTTAATTGCGGGCACCGTGGATGATCTGCGTTCGCAGAAGATTCACAACCCTCTTATCATAGCTCTTTTTCTCGCAAGCCTCGCGGCCTCCTTATTCTTTCGTGGTTTTGATGGCTCGATGTTGGGAGTGGGGAGTCTGATCCTCGCTCTTGTCGCGACCATTCCCCTTTTTGCGATCGGTGTTTGGGGCGGCGGTGATGTGAAGCTCTTCGCGGTGTTTGCTTTGGCCGTCGACCCAATGAGCATGTTCTGGACTTTGATTTACTCCTTTGTTTGGGGAGCTTTGTTTGGCTTGACCCGCGCCACCTTACAAAAACAACTGTTTGTTTTAGTACGCAACACCTATAAGTTGGCGGCTCGCCAAAAACTACAAGCCCAAGAGATCCATAAAATTCCTTATAGCTTTGCACTTCTTCTCGGCTGGTTCACCCAGCTCACCTTGCTGCGGGCCGGGGGCCTTATATGAAGGTGGTGGGGTCACAGAGGGGGCAATTTGTCGTAGAAGCACTGTTGATTCTTGTGGTTTTGATCGGCCTCTTGACTCTGTCCGCTCGCTTTTTTCGCGAGCAGGAGCTTGTTAAAAAATTAATCTCCGGCCCTTGGGTCAACCTGGCCGGGATGTTACAAAATGGCGTGTGGCAGCCGGCGGATGCAGGTGCTGTCTCCCATCCCAATGGTCACACTCGGCATATCTCCATTCAAGGGGAGGCCGCCAGATGAGAAATCAACGCGGAATTATTACCGTCGACTTTATGTTTTCACTCGTGTTGATCATGGGTTTTACGGCTTTGCTCTTCGTGCTGACCTTTACGCTCTCCATCGCCTCGGTCACACAGTATGTGACGTTTGCCACCGCCCGTAACTACGCCGTGGCCCACGTGACGATTCAAGAGCAGACCAATCGAGCCAATCAAAAATACAATGAAATGACCCAGAGCAAAGTGCTACGTCCCCTATACTCCAATGGCTGGTACAGCGTGGATCAAACGCCCGGGATCGGCGACCATACGACGATCATTCCAGGATTTCAGGGCGCCACCGAAGGTGTGAACAAATTTTGGGGCGCGGGCACTCACTTCACCGCTAAAGTTTTGGCTTTTACGATTCCATTTTTTGGATCTACGGCACCGGATGACGAAACCGGTGAAGGCTTTACTACTTATATTGGAAGCTATCTGGGACGCGAGCCGTCCTCAGAGGAATGTCTAGAATTTACGAACGGCCGATGGAATGCCGTTCGCAACTTGCCGAGCTCAGGAGGAGCCAGCTACTCGACCGCCAACGGGGGAGGATACTACCCGATGGCGGACAATGGATGTTGATCATGAAGGCCCGGCGACCCAATCTTAGGAATCAAAAGGGAATGGCTATCCTCGAAACCATTCCCTTGTTGGTTATCTTTGTCATTTTGATGACTTTTGGGATGGGCATTTTTGGAATGATCCATACGGCGACCTTACATTCGATTGGCGCCCGCACCTATTCGTTTGAGACTTTTAGACAACGTACGAATCTTTATTATTTCCGTGAAGATGGTTCGGGTCTAGATCGCCCGTTTAACTTCAAACGTAAGGGCTGGCGCTATCACGCCGTGCAGATGGAAGGCGACCAGCGCGATCGATTTGTGGCCACCGCTCGCCCTATTGCGATTGGTAAAGCAGCGCCTGCCGGTGACACCTCGGTGGAAACACATAACCAAGCGATCTACACCAGCATGGCCGCCCGGAATGAGAGATTTTCAGTGAACCCAGGTTGGATCATGGTTGGTTACGGAATTTGCTTAAACGCAGCGTGCGGAAACTAAGGAGAAGACGGTGAATCAGAACGAAACCAGGACATTATGGATAAGCGTTATCTCCGCGCTGTTTGGCGTCTTCCTGCTTTATAGCTACACGCAGGAGAAGAACAACGAGCTGATGAAAAAATTCGGTGCGAAAGAAAATGTGGTCGTAGCCGCCCAAGACATCAACGAGATGACCACGATCGATGAGACCATGCTTCAAACCGTAAGCAAACCCGTGGACTTTATTGAACCCCAAGCGGTTTCCGATCCGGAGCAAGCGGTGGGACTAGTGACTCTAGCCCCCATTAAAAAGGGTGAACAGGTGCTGCAATCCAAAGTGATCCGGCCGGGTCCGGTCACAGGATTGTCCTTGCAGGTTTCGCCAAGCAAACGTGCCGTTTCGATCCCGATCAACGAAATTAACGGAATCTCCAAGCTGATCAATCCGGGTGATCGAGTGGACATCATTACCGCCCTCGACGTGGGCAAAGGTATCAATCAGCGTCGTGAAGTGAAGACTCTCTTGCAAGATGTTGTTGTTTTGGCCACGGGTGCTCGTGTGGTGAATGAACTCCCCGCATTGTATGAGCGACTGGGCAAAGAGGAATTTGTTAAGAATCTGCGCGGAGATTTGAATTTTACGACCATTACGGTGGAAGTGAGCCCGGAAGAAAGCCAGGATCTCATCTATTTGTTATCGACCGCACAGGGGTCCATCTTCTTGACGCTTCGGCATCCGTCGGATCACACAAAAAAGCGTTTGCCCGAGTCCACGATCGAATCGCTTTTAGGAAAAGTCTCTCAGGACATGTTGAATCTTCAGCAGCGCGCGCCTGCGGCACCGCCGCCGCCGCCGCCGGAGCCACCGAAGAAGAAGAAGGCTAAAAAAGACTTTGTTGATTTATAGAAGGTAGGAATATGAATCCGTTTGGGTTTAAAATTTGGCGAATGATTCCAGTGGCCCTGCTGCTGGTGGCGCCTTTGTTCGCCCACGCGGCCGACGACGACAAAGTGGGGATTGAGGCTGATGAGGTGGGTGAAACCGCAGAAGAGGCGCAAACCCCGAGTTACGTGAATCTGGCTGTTGGAATCTACTACGACGAAAAGCTCGGTGATGTCCCCAATGAGATCGAATTGGGCGGCGTATTCCGTAAGTTCACCCGAGTGCAGTGGAACCCTAAGACCAAAACCCTTCGGTTTAATCCACACACTCCTGGTATAGGAACTTTGATCATTAAGCACCCTCGAACCGGCAAGATTTTAGCAGAATATACTTTGGATGTGCGTAAGACCGATCTGCAAAAGACGGCGCGCGAGATTCAAGCCCTCTTGCAGGGTATTGAGGGTGTGCAGGTTCGAATCTTGAACAACAAGGTTGTGGTCGACGGCCAGATACTTTTACCGGCCGATATGAAGCGCATACATTCGGTGGTTAAACAGTATGCACCCCAGGCGACGTCTCTTGTGACGCTAAGCCCGATTGCCACCAACAAGATCGCCCAGTTCATTGAGCGCAAAATCGGAAATCCTGAAATTCGAGTGAACGCCGTCAACGGCAAGTTCATCCTCGAGGGATTT
Source organism: Bdellovibrionales bacterium (assembly GCA_050250515.1). Taxonomy (GTDB): domain Bacteria; phylum Bdellovibrionota; class Bdellovibrionia; order Bdellovibrionales; family UBA1609; genus JALHOQ01. The sequence goes on from JBFWON010000021.1 coordinate 29,431, forward strand.
GCCAATTCGAGGGAAGAAAAAGACAAGGCCGAGATCGTGGCCAAAATGTATGTTCCCGATGTCGTGGTTGACGAAGCCGTCGCGGACAAAAAGGTGCTTGAGCGAAAAGTGGATGTCGTCATCAATATGATTTTACTTCGCCCTCCACCCGAGGCCGAACCACCGAAGATCGTGCAGATGGTGGTCCACTATGTGGAACTCCAGAAGGATTACACCAAATCCTTCCGCTTTCAATGGTTACCCGACATTGGGGACGGATCCTCGGTTCAGTTTCAAACGGGTGGTCGAAATCCTGGTGGGCTCATAGCCACTTTGACGGGTACGATTTCCAACTTGATTCCAAAGCTCAACTGGGCCAAACAACATGGCTTCGCTCGCGTTTTACAAAGTTCCAGCGTGACGGTCGAAGACTCTAAGCCGGGTGTGATCAACTCCATCACCCGCTTGCCCTATCAAGTGGTCAATGCGCAAGGTCAGCCTTCCACCAACTTTGAAGAGACCGGCATCCGAACCAATATCACACCTCAGATCATGGGCGCTCGCTCTGATTCTGTTAAGTTGGCGCTGAATTTCGCGGTGAAGAGCTTGCTCAGTTACTCGGACCAAGGTCCCCTTACGGCCTCGCGCGAGATTCAAACCGTTTTGCACGTACGAAGCGGACAAAGCGCTGCGGTGGGTGGATTGATTACCAATGATAGCGGTACCAACTTCAACAAACTTCCGGCTGGAGCTTCGCGAAACCCAATTATTTCGCTCTACGCCTCAAAGGACTTCCGCCGCAATCAGAGCCAGTTCGTGGTTTTCGTTACACCACTGATTAAGAGCTCTGCGAGCGCCGGGGCGGATAAGATTAAGAAGAAGTTTCGCCTTGATCAGAACTAAAGTCGAGTCAGGCCCGGGGCCTAAAATACCGATATATCTAGACGGAGGGTCTCCGTTTGGGTGTACATGATTCCTCACATTTGATTGCGGTCATTGGCGGTAAGGGCGGTGTGGGTAAATCTGTATTCGCGGCCAACCTGGCCTATGCCTTTTTGAAAGAGATGAAGGCTCAGACGCTCTTGATTGATTGCGATCCAAAGAGCTGTGGCGACCAAAACTTTATTACCGGCATTCGACCCAATAAAACGGTGATGGACTTGGCGTCATTTTCAGGGGCGATCACGGCGCAAAGTGCCCCGAGTCTTGTTACCACTCATCCAAGCGGCATGCACTACATCGGCGCCGTGCAGGGCCCCGATCAGTTATTTAACGTACAGGTGGATCTACTGCGCAAACAGCTTTACGCCATCTCGCAGTTTTACAAATACATAGTTATAGATCTTGGTAGCGAACTCGACGCCATCCAAATGGGCATTATCGAAGACGCGACGGCCATTCTTTTGGTGACCACACCAGAGGTGTTGGTGGTCAATCAAACTCGAAGAATCATGAATGACATGATGTCCGCCTCTGTGCCGGCGGAGTTTATCCAGGTTGTATTGAATAAAGTTTCCCGAAACGGTTTGGATCAGGCAGCAATCAGTCAAAGTCTTAGACGCCCACTCATTTCATTGATTCCACAGGATGACATGACCGCCGCCAACGCTTTGCAAAGGTCGATGCCCTTTGTGATGATGGCCCCTCAATCACCCATGTCGGCCGCCTATCACGAAACTGTACGGCGTCTGACAGGTGGCATTTTACAAAAGCTCAAGGCTTCGTCCAAGCCCAAGCTGAAGTCCACACTCAAAGAACTGCCCGGCGCCGTGGGCGGCAGTGGCAAGGACAATGTGGGACTGCCCAGCATGCTGGATCCCAAGGCGGCCCGAAAAGGCAGTCGCAAGCGCGAGATGTCGCCCTTGACCCTTTTGAAAATGCAAGTGCATAGCGGATTAATCAAAGAAATGGATTTAAAGAAAGATCTGATGAGTACGGATGGCGATCCGGTAAAAGCGCGGGACTTAAAGAACCGCACCCAGCGAGTGATCTCCCAACTGACCGATCGACTGTCGCCCGGCCTGAACCGTGATGATCGCTCTCGCGTGATCAAAGAAACTTTGGATGAGGCCCTGGGGCTTGGCCCGCTGGAAGAACTGCTGGCCGATCCAACGGTCACAGAGATTATGGTCAACGGTTGTGACATGATTTACGTTGAGAAGAGCGGAAAGCTCACTCTATCGAACGTTACGTTCACCAGCAATTTACAGCTAAGAAACGTAATCGAGCGAATCGTGTCGCCTCTTGGTCGTCGCATTGACGAGCGTACACCTTACGTGGATGCTCGCTTACCCGATGGGTCTCGTGTGAATGCCATCATTGAACCGCTATCGATTGATGGCCCCGCACTCACGATTCGAAAATTCCCGCAGGAAAGAATCACCGATAAAGACTATGTCGAACGGTTTGGCTCGATGACCCGACCGATGATGGATTTTCTAAAGATATGTGTGGAGCAGGGTCTTAATATCGTGATTTCCGGTGGTACGGGCTCTGGTAAAACCACCTTGCTAAATGTGATGTCCAGCTTTATTCCGGCGAACGAGCGTATCGTTACCGTCGAGGACGCGGCGGAATTGCAACTCAAACAAGAACATGTGGTCCGACTTGAAACCCGTCCGGCGAATCTCGAAGGCACGGGTGAAATTTCGATTCGAGATCTGATTCGAAACTCTTTGCGTATGCGCCCCGATCGAATTGTGGTCGGTGAGTGCCGTGACGGCGCGGCCCTTGATATGTTGGCGGCGATGAACACGGGTCACGATGGATCGATGACCACGGTCCACGCGAACAACCCTCGGGAAGCTATTGCACGACTGGAAACTCTTTGCTTGATGGCAGGAATGGAACTCCCGGCCAAGGCGATTCGCGAACAAATCGCGGGCGCGGTGAATTTGATTGTGCAAATTTCCCGTTTGAGCGATGGATCGCGAAAGCTGATGAGCATCACCGAAGTGGTGGGCATGCAAAGTGACACGGTCACCTTGCAAGAAGTGTTTCGCTTTAAGGAAGAGGGTTTTGATAAAAACCGAAAGATCATCGGTCAGTTCCAAGCGTTGGGTCTTATCCCCACCTTCATTGAAGAATTTGAGCAAAAAGGCATTAGCATTCCCCGAAATTTATTTATGACGACTGAGCAGTCCGCTCACAAGCCGACGCACCAAAGCAGCGGACCGCGACCTCCCTCGATTCCACGCATCGGAAATCTGCCGCCTAAGAAAACGGGCTCGGGAGGTAAACCGTGAGTTCAGTGCTAGGAAATGATTATCTCTTTATCCCCCTATTCGGCATCACGGTGTTCATCTTTGCCTACGCTTCATCAGACCGAATCCTCGCCTTTCTCCATCGCAAGAGTTTGGGCGGGAGGGAAGAGCTGCTTGAGCTGATGGACAAAATGTTCATCGAGACCGATCGTCGGCGCGTGACGATCGCCATGTTGCTCGGCAGTTTTGGTTTGGGTGCGATCGTATTTCTGCTTTTTTGGCCTCACTTTTGGATGAGCGCTATTTTTGGCTCCGTGGTGACTTTCATTGGCTGGCAAATCCCTCGTATTATCATGAACAATCTTTGGGACCGTCGTTGCGCGAAGCTCGTGGACCAAATGGTCGACGGCATGACGATTATGGCGAATGGAATTAAGGCGGGCCAAAGTTTGACTCAATCGATGGAGCGCGTGGTTGAAAACATGGCCGGTCCACTGCCCCAGGAGTTTAGTCTGGTTTTGAATAAAGTGCGTCTGGGTATGTCCGTGGAGGATGCCCTTAATGAATTTGGTGAAAGAATTCCTCGACAAGATGTGCAAATGTTTGTGACCGCTGTCGTGATCCTAAAAGAGACCGGTGGTAACATGGCTGAGACCTTTCAGACCATCACCACCACCGTGCGCGAACGGCAAAAAGTCGAGAAAAAGATCGAAGCGATGACGGCCCAAGGAAATATGCAGGCCATCATTGTGAGTTTAGTTCCACTTTTGTTATTAGGAGTCTTTTTGATCCTAGACCCAGGTTACGTGATGCCGTTGTTCACCCGGCCTTTAGGATGGGTGTGCCTCATCATGATTCTGACTCTGCAAATTATTGGCCTGGTCGTCATGAGGAAAATCGTTACAATCAAGGTATGAGGAAACTGATTACAGCGTTGTTATTGGCCATCGTGTCGCCTTTGGCTTTTGCTATTGTGGACATGAAATCAGCGAACTATGCCGAAACTTGGTCAGATCTTACTGTGCCGGGAATTGGCTACGACTTGCGGGTAAGTCGGACTTACAATTCTCGCTCTTTATTCAATGGAATTTTTGGCTTCGGCTGGTGTTCGGATTACGAAACCAAAATCGATGTCACCACTGAGGGCAATTTGCGATTGACGGAGTGTGGGGGCGGAATGGAGATCACGTACACGCCCAAGAACTTTAATCCGGACAAAATTGATCAAACGGTCGCCCAAATCATTGCCGAAATTAAAAAGAAGCGAACCGATCTTAAGCCTGATTACATTGAAAACTTAGAGCGCGAAATGAAGACTAACGACTTTATGCGGGAAGAATTTGGTCGACGCATGAATATCGTTGGAAAGGCCGAAGACGGTGTGGTCTATTTGGCAAATGGCCGAGAGGCTGAGAACATCACTCTAAAAAAGGGAGTGTATAAGCGTACATTGGCCGATGGCACCTATCAGCTTTTTGAGGCTTCGACGGGTCACATGAGTCACATGTACGATCGAAATCAGAATCACCTGAAACTTTCCTGGGAGAAAGATCTGCTGGTGTCCGTGTCGGACAATCTAGGGCGAAAGCTGACAATCAAATACAATCCGTCGAACAAAAAGGTCAGTGAGATCGTGGGACCTAACCGCATGTCGTCTAAATACAAATACAGCGGCGAAGATTTGACCGAAGTGGTCGACGCGCGCAAGGATCAGTACAAATATCAATATGACGAAGTTCACAATCTCACCCGCATAGAGTTGCCCGATCGAAAGTTCAAGGAGCTCACATACAATAAAGACAAAGATTGGGTGGTCACCTTTCGCAACACCAAGGGCTGCATCGAGACTTACGACTATCAGGTAAGCAAAGATGACCCCAAGAATCACTTTTGGTCCAACGTGGTTAAGAAGTGTAACAATAAGGTTACGAATAAAAGTAAGTATGAGTTCTTTCACAAAAATCGCCCTGGTGGCCAGGGTGTTTATCTAGCTCGAGTTCGCACCGAAGTTAATGATGAAGTGACGGACATTGTATATCACGACACTTTTGGCAAACCGTTGACCATTGTTCGCGATAAGGAAAAGACCTAGTACACCTATTTCAATAACGGATTTATCAAGTCAAAGAATGACCCGGTCCAGTTGACGACATTCGAGTATAAGAATTCTTGTAATAAGGTTTCGCAGGTGGTGGTGCAGCTTCTGGGCGAGGGTGAACGAAAGCCCAGCGATACCAAGACCTCTAAGACGACTAAAACGCGCTTTCAGTATGATGGCAAGAAGTGCAACTTGGTTTCGGCCGACACGTCCGATGGGCAAAAAGTGAAAATTGCCTATGATAACTTGGGTCGAATTTCCCAAATGGAAGATCAGACTAAAAAACTTGTTAAGATCAAGTACGAGGGAAAATTCGGTAAGCCGTCCTATGTGACTCGGGTGGGGCTCGGCACTATTCGAGTGACCTACCGCCCCGACGGCGAAATTCAAAAAGTTGAAAGTAACGAGGGGCCCACGGTGGCCGTGCAGGTCGCCAACATATTTAACAATCTCTTGCAAATCATTGAACCGGCGACGAACGAGGCGCCTTTATGAAGAAGTCCTCGATGATGTGGACAATTCTGGGGACGCTGTTGATTATGGCTTGGATCGCTCCGGCCATGGGTGCCTCTGACATCGTGGAAGATACATCTGAGAGTGAAGATTCGGTGACCTTCGGGCGTTCGGGTGCCAGTGACGACTGCTCGGGGTGCGAGACCCACGTTAAAGATATGCGTTTGACGGACGCCCCTTCGGCCGAGGGCCAGGCATTGGGCGTTTTTATTGATGATCTATTGGGCGGCAAGCCCGGCGACCCACCGCCTGATTGGCGCAAGATCAGAGGCGCCGGATCTGCTTCAGGCGGCAAGGGCTCGAAGTGATCCAAAATTATAAACTTTGGCCAAGATATTCACTTTTCTACTGAGCGATCACAACTTCAGCCACTCAGGGGTATTCCTCGTCCTCTCCGGCAGGTAGTCAATGTATCCGGCGGCCTCCCATTCGTTCAGTTGCACGTATTTTCGAAGCGTTTCATAGCCACGGCCCCACTCTGCAAGCCGAGTGGCGGGCAAGGTCCTCCCTTGGATTTGAAATAGCTTAGAAATCAGCCCCGTAAATCCACTGATGAATCGACGATACTGCCCGCGCGAATGCACCCGAACCAATGCGTGAACATGATCTGAAACCACGGCCAGCTGATAAGTACGAATTCCAGCCGCCTTTGCTAAGCGATGCCAATGGTAGACCACCAAGCGTTCATTCTTTCTTAAATCATGCCGACCAGACCGCAGTATCAAGTGCATCGGATGCCGGCGCGAAAGTGGCCTGGCTACCTTTCGCTTCCCTATCTGCGGTTGAAAGAGTGCTCGATTGTTCGAAAAACGGGTCAAGCACGATGTAACAAAATTCAAAAATGAGAGTTGAGCTCGGTCTTGCAATCCTCGACAAACCTGACGCGCTTCGGCCGATCCACGTTGCTCTTCCCCCGAGGGGAATCCCGTAGCTAGAATATCTCCCTATGAAAAATAAAATCCTGGAAGCTATTGTTGGAATTTTGTCGATGGTCTTTGGCCGCCTTCAGTATCAGCCGCCGGAGTGGCTGCGAAAAATTTGGCAAAAACTGAAGTCCTCTCTTGCCGGTCGATGGATTGAGAGCCGAGCCACTACGATCAAAGCGAACCCAAAGAAATCGGCCAAGGTCATCGGTGGGGCCGTGGCCGCGATCGCATTGGTGTTCTTCGGGGTGCAGAAGTATCGAGCCTATCTAGACTCTTTACCTAAGCCGGACTACGTGACGGTGAATATCTATGAACCCCAAGAGCCCGACCTGGAGACCGGAAAATCGCGAAATCTTTCGATCCGCTTTAGCAAATCGGCGGCGCGGGTGGATCAACTCGACAAGCCGGTGGTCGAAGGTATTGCGCTTCGACCGGCTATGAAGGGGAGTTGGCGCTGGGATTCTGACAGCCAACTTGAGTTCACGCCCGAAAAACGCGGCAGTGAGTATGAGCAGTGGAAGATCGGTGAGGAATACACGATCATCTTAGATCGAAAGCTTTTCCCCAAGCATGTGCTTTTAGAAGAACTTGAATACAAATTTAAAACCCCGAAAATCAGTGGCCACTACTCCAAGTCTGAATTTTATCAAGATCCACGCGATCCTCAGATCAAAAAAGCTGTGTTCAACATTCGGTTTAACTATGCGCTTGATACGGAAGACATAAAAAAGCGCATCAGCATGACCATGCAAGAGAAAGACGAACACGCCCTAGCCAAGCGAGCCAGAAAAATTGGATTCACGGTTTCATTTGGCGAATTTAAGAACGAAGTCTTTATTGTTTCGGACCCGATTGGAATTCCGCTCAAAGACTCACGAGTGGAGGTCAAGGTCGAGCGAGGAGTTCGTACGCTAGCTGGTGGTAAAACGGAGGATGATTACTTTTCAAGCGTTGATGTGCCCGGCATGTACAATTTCTTCCGTTTTGAAAATTCCAATGTTTCCTTCGCGCGAAATGCCAAGTTTGAGCCCGAGCAAATATTAATTCTGAACACTTTGGCCGAGTTGCCGTCAGAAAATGTTGCCAAAGTGATGAAGCTTTATTTGCTGCCGGCGAAGAAGAAAGAAGATGTCAGTGGACGCCAGTTCTCTTATTGGGAGTCTCCCGCTGAAATCACTTCCGAGATTCGCCAGGCGCTGAAGCCTGTTTCATTTACGGTGGTGCCGACGGAGGAGGAGAACTCCAAAATGCACACCTTTAAAATCAATGTTCCCGTGGGCCGCTCGCTTTACATCGAGATTCCCAAAGGGCTCAAATCTTATGGCGGCTACGTCCTGGCTGAAAAGTTCGAAGACATCGTGCGTTTTGGTGATTACCCGAAAGAGCTTATGATCATGTCGCAGGGCTCGATTTTGAGTTTTAGCGGTGACAAGAAGGTGCCTCTTTTGGCGCGAAATATTCGTAAGGCCGAAGTGCGCCTTTATCGAATCTTACCCGCCCAGTTGAATCAGTTCGTTAACGACAACTATCGTCACTACAATTCTTTCGGCCAGCCTGGATTTCCAGGCCTGCAGAAGGAAACCTTGTCGGAGATCTTCAAAAAAGAAATTCAGGTACCCTTTCACAATCCGGCAGCGACCCAGTACTTCTCAGTCGACCTGGATGAATTTATGCCGAAGGATTCTGCCACACGAAAAGGGATTTTCTATCTGGAAGTCTATTCGAGTGTAGGGCCATCGGATCGACGATTGGTTGTGGTTACAGACCTGGGCGTTATTGTTAAAGAAGCCAATGATAAATCTCACCAAGTCTTTGTGCAGAATCTACGTACGGGCGGACCCGTCGCTGACGCGGAGATTAGCGTCCTCGGCGCGAATGGACTTAGTGTTCTGGAGCAAAAGACGACCAGCGACGGAAAGACTTCTTTTCCTGACCTTCGCGAGTTCAAGCACGACAAGCGCCCCATTGCTTTTTTGGCCAAAAAGGGCGCCGACTTGGCTTACTTGCCCTATCATATGGGAAGTCGCCAGCTTCAATATTCCCGGTTCGATGTTGGGGGAGTGCGTGAGAATCCAGAGAGCGACCAGCTTACCTCGTATTTATTTTCAGATCGAGGCATTTACCGACCCGGCGATTTGGTGAATCTGGGCATGATGGTTCGCGCCCGCAATTGGAAGAAGCACTTTGACCGCGTCCCACTTGTATGGACCGTGACGGACCCACGGGGAACCGAGGTCAAGCGCGAAACCTTGGATGTGAGCTCGGATGACCTGACTTCAATGAGCTTTAATACGCAAGATGCCGGAGCTACGGGCGTCTATCAAATTCGCGTGTTTATCGTTAAAAAGAATCGAGGCGATGAACAAATCGGATCGCTGGCGGTGAGGGTTGAGGAATTCCTTCCCGATCGGATGCGAATTTCGGCCCGTATCGAGGGTGGAAAACCTCAGGGCTGGGTATCGCCGGAGAGCTTAAAGGGCCGAGTTACGCTGACCAATTTATTTGGAACTCCGGCAGAGAATCGCCGAGTGTTGGGCGAGATCAATGTGAACCCAGCCCATCCCTGGTTTAAGGCCTACAAGGATTACCGTTTCGCGGGTTTCAAAGACCAAGAGAAACCTTATTCCGAATCACTGCCAGAGGGGGAAACCAATGACAAGGGCGAGGCCGAATTTGCCTTCGATCTGCATCGGTTCACTACGGGCATGTACATTCTGCGGTTTGATGCAGAAGGCTTTGAAGCCGAGGGCGGCCGTGCCGTCGGTGCTTCGGCGAGTACTTTGGTTTCCACTCTTCCCTATCTTCTGGGTTTAAAATCCGATGAGTCGACTAATTACCTGAAGAAAAATTCTCAGCACCAAGTTCAGGTGATTGCCATCGATCCTGATTTAAAAAAGATCGCAGCTTCCGACACTCAAGTGGTGATTGTCGAAAGGCGCTATGTCTCGGCCCTGATGCAGCAGCCTGACGGCACTTACAAATATCATTCGGTGCTAAAAGAGGTTTCTGGAGAGCCCAAACCCTTTAAGGTCGACGCCAAGGGCAGTCTCTTTAAACTACCGACCGAAACTCCCGGTGACTTCGTTGCGGTCTTCAAAAATAAATCGGGTGCGGAGCTGAACCGAATTGAATTCTCAGTGGCCGGTGAAGCGAATTTGACCCGATCGCTCGAGCGAAATGCCGAGTTGCAAGTGGTTCTAAATAAGAAAGATTTCGAGCCCGGTGAGGAAATTGAGCTTAGCATTAAGGCGCCCTACACGGGATCCGGCTTGATCACCATCGAGCGAGATCGAGTGTTTTCACACAAGTGGTTCAAGACCAGTACCACTTCAACCGTTGAAAAAATTCGAATTCCAGCGGGTGTAGAGGGCGGAGCCTATGTCAACGTGACCTTCTTAAGAAGCATGTCTTCGCCCGAGATCTTTATGAGCCCGCTCTCCTATGCGGTGCAACCGTTCTCGATTTCATTGGATGACCATAAAATCGATCTTAAGATCGAGGCGCCGGCCTTGGTAAAGCCCGGCGAGTCCTTAGACGTAAAATACAGCGCGAGCAAAAAAACCAAAATCATTTTGTACGGGGTTGATGAGGGAATCTTACAGGTCGCAGGTTATAAGTTACCCAATCCGATTGAGTACTTCTTTCAGCGACAGGCTTTGCAAGTATTGACCTACCAGTTGTTGGATCTCTTGCTACCTGAGTATTCGGTTTTGCAAAATCTCTCATCATCTGGTGGAGGTGAGGCCGCACGGCTGAGTAAGTCCCTCAATCCTTTCAAGCGCAAAACCGAGAAGCCGGTGGTTTTTTGGTCGGGAGTGCTCGAGGCCACGCCCACCACGAAGACCTATAACTACCAAGTGCCGGACTACTTTAATGGCAACATCAAAGTGATGGCCGTGGCTAGCAATGGAGAGGCCTTTGGCGCGGCGGAACAGGGTGTGATTTCCCGCGGGGATTTTGTCATCACCTCTAACGTACCGACCTTTGTGGCACCAGGTGATGAGTTCGTTGTGGGAGTGGGCTTGAGTAATCAGGCGGAGGGCTCCGGCGCCAATGCGGAAATCAAGCTTGCGCTAAAGGCGCCGGCCTTTGAGGTCATCGGCGTGAGCGAGCAGTCATTAAAAATTGCCGAAGGGCACGAGGGCTCCACGGAGTTTCGACTCAAAGCCAAATCGAAACTGGGATCGCAGCCCCTGCAGTTTGTGGCCTCGCACGGTGGTAAGAGCGCCAAATCAACAGTGGAGACAAGCATTCGCCCGGCCGTACCCTATATGACCACTTTGGTAGGGGGGCGGCTTCCTAAAGCGAAATTTGAGTCACCGGTGACCCGCGAACTTTTGCCGGAGTTTCGAGTTCAAACGGCTTCTATGTCGCCGGTTCCAGCTTCTTTTATTCATGGCCTTAAGGTGTTTTTGGATGGATATCCGTATGGATGCTCCGAGCAAATAACCAGTAAGGTGATGCCCTATGTGATTTTGAAGGCCCGACCCGAATTTGGTATCGACACCAAGAAAGCTTCCGAGGCCCTTCGCATTGCACTCGAAACTCTTCGAACTCGCCAAACCAACGATGGCGGCTTTGCTCTCTACAACGCCTCGAACGGGGCCGATCGATACGCCTCGATTTATGTGGCGCATATGATGGTCGAAGCGAAGGATCGCGGGTTCTCCGTGCCGGAAGAGGTGCTCAAGAAAGCCCTCGTGTATTTGGCGAATCAAGGCTCGCGCGGTACGGCGGGCATTGAGGATGCCCGGATGTTTGCCTATGGCCTTTATCTTCGGGCACGAGCCGGCCAAGCTCTTGGTGAGGATATTAAATACCTTCAGGATCTTTTGAAGACTCGATACAAAGAGGTTTGGCAGCAAGATGTGGCCGCCGGATGGTTGGCCGCCGCAATGAAGTTGGTCAAACAAGATGAGCAGGCCGAAAAAATATTTGGCGCCATTAAACTCGGCGAGAAAGTGAAGTCCAATTACCGCTATTACTACGATGGATTTTTACGTGATACGACGCTTTTGTTCTTGGGCGCGCGCCATTTTCCAAGCCTCATGAATAAAATGGCAAATGATGAGGCCATGGCGGCGGCCTTTGAGCCTCTGTCGCGCGGTTATTACAACACCCACACCGCTGCATTTTCTATCTTAGCATTGGACGGCTTTTTTCGAGCCGCAGGACAAGCTGAGTTTCTCAATAAAATGAAGATCGCCGAGGTCCTAGCGAACGGACAGGAAGTGGCTTTGCGTTTGCCTCCGGGAACGGTGATTCCCAAGGTCGACTTTTCGGCTGAGGCCAAGGCTCTTCGGTTTGAATCGGCCAGCGATAAAATCCCCTTTTATTATATGCAAGTTCAGTCCGGATTTGATCGCGAGTTGCCGAAAGAAAAGGTCGAGAAACAATTGGAAGTCGTGCGTGACTTCGTTACTTCTGGAGACAATCCGGTGACATCGGTCAAAATGGGTGAGGAGTTAACCGTACGCCTGAGAATTCGGGCGACCAACAAGGCCATGCATAGTCACGTGGTCTTGGTCGACATGCTGCCCTCGGGGCTTGAGCCGATTCTTGAGCCCATTGCTATGAATTCGGATAGCTCGGTTCAGTATGAGGGAGATTTAGAAAACAACTCGGAACCTCCGCCCCCTCCACCAGATTACATTGAGCCTTACGAAGAAGAAACTTCGGGTGAACCAGACGAAGCCGCCTATCGATTCTTCCGTATGCTGTTGCCGGAAGCCTTGGCCCAAGGGACCACCACCAAACTTTCTCCGCTTTATCCGCAGTATGTGGATCGAAGGGAAGACCGAATGGTGGTTTACGCGGCGGCCGGTCCGGATATTCAGGAGTTCCGTTATCGGGTGAAGGCCATAGCGAGAGGAAAATTTGTGGTGCCACCGCCTTACGCCGAAGCCATGTATGACCGCGACGCGCAGTTTAGGGGACTGGCGGGTGTTTTCACTGTTGAAGCGCCGTAAGGGCCTCTTCGCCTTAGGTATTCTATTTTGTTTCTGGTGGGGGGGCCGTTGGATAAGCCCGCCCATCCTTGAGTCCGTGTCTTTTTCGAAAGAAATTTTAGATCGTGAGGGAAATCTTCTAAGACTCACGCTCTCGGGCGATGAAAAGTATCGAGTCTTCACTGCGCTGGATCAGATCCCCGCCGCTTGGATAAAGGAAGTCCTGGCACAAGAGGATCGGTATTTTTTCTACCATCCAGGAATCAATCCGATTTCCCTTCTACGCGCTCTCAAAACGACCTACTGGGCGGGTGACAAGAGAGTCGGCGCCTCGACCCTGACCATGCAATTGGCGAGACTTCGATCCACGAGAGGATCTAAGACTATCCTCGGCAAGATCTATCAGATGGTGGGCGCTCTTAGACTCGAGGTCTTTCATTCGAAACGCGAAATCTTAGAAGCTTATTTGAATCTAATTCCCTTTGGCGCCAATATTGAAGGTGTGGGCGCGGCCAGTCGCGTGCTCTTTGGAAGGCCTCCTCAGCTGCTCGGTCCCAGTGAAATGGCGCAATTGGTTCGTATCCCGCAAGATCCGAGTCAACACACGCCCTTGGCTGTCCAGGCCATTCGAAAACTACCCTTTTTGGCCCCGCACTTGGTCGAGACCGTGTTGAGCCGGTTGTCCTCCGCTCGCCCTTCGCAGGTGACGTTGACCCTTGATCGCGACTTGCAGATTTTAGCTGAGAAAAAAATGAGATCTTATTTGGCCTCCTTGCGCGACAAGGGCGTCAACAATGGCGCCTTAATGATCACTCATCATGAGACCATGGAGGTTCTGGCCATGGTCGGCTCCGGCGACTTCTTCAATGACGAAATTGGGGGGCAGATCAATGGGACTGTGATTTTTCGATCGCCAGGGTCGGCGCTAAAGCCCCTGGTCTACGCGATGGCGATGGATCAGGGATTGATTCATCCTTTAACGCTCCTCAAGGATTCGCCGAGTAGCTTTGGTGCGTTTGATCCTGAAAACTTTGATCGAAAATTCTTAGGCCCAGTCAGCGCCAAAGAGGCTCTGATTACCAGCCGAAATGTACCGGCTATCCACCTAACGTCGCTTTTAAAACAGCCCAGCTTTTACGACATGTTGAAAAACCTGGGCGTAAAGAGACTTCGCGAGCCAGAGCACTACGGATTGGCGCTTAGCCTAGGTGGCGCCGAAGTCACGATGGAAGACCTTGTGAAAATCTACGCCCTGTTAGCCAATGGTGGCGAGCTTCGAGATCTACACTACTTTCTAAAGCAAAAAACAGTTCGCGGCCCGACGCTCGTCTCCGCCGAAGCGGCGTTTATGACGTTGAATATTTTGTCGGAGAATCCCCGCTCGGATCGGCCTGGATTTGATAGTTTGATCCGCGATGCGGTCCCCACCGCTTGGAAGACGGGGACCTCCAATGGCTTTCGGGATGCATGGACCGTGGGTCTTGTGGGCCCCTACGTCGTCTCGGTTTGGTTGGGTAATTTCAATAACGACAGCAATCCGGCTCTGGTCGGCCGCGACCTGGCGTCGCCTCTCTTTTTCAATTTGGCCGATGGACTTCGTGGCAAGATCACCCAGCCGCCCGGGTGGACCTCACTTGTGGGTTTGAATGTCAAAAAAGTCGAGGTTTGTGGGATCAGCGGTCATCTTCCGGGGCCGCACTGCAGGGCCCATAAAAAAACTTGGTTTATTCCGGGAACCTCGCCGATTTCTAAATGTGATATTCATCGTGAAGTGTTGATCACGAAGGCGGGTCAACGGGCCTGCGATGAGACTCGTGAAGGTCTTCACCGCGAGGTTTATGAATTTTGGCCGAGTGACTTGCTTAGTCTATTTCAAGCGGCGGGCCTACCTCGACGAACGCCTCCGGCCTTTATGGCCGAGTGTAAAGTGCAAGAGACGCGAAATTTTGGTGTTCCTCCGAAGATCATTTCACCCCGAATGGGTGTGACCTATTCTCTGCGCGTGGTGGTTGGGCGCGGGGAGGAGCGGGCCGAAAAAATTCCTCTCTCCGCCGTTTCAGATGGCGATGTGAAGCGCCTCCATTGGTTTGTCGGTTCAAATTACATCGGTCAATCGGACCCGGCTCATCCCCTCTTTTGGGTGCCAACCCCGGGGCACCATATCGTTCGAGTTTCCGATGACTTAGGCCGCTCGGACTCTCGGCCCGTCGATGTCAGGGTGACCCGCTAGACCGAGTGACATTTTGGGCCGACGTTTGGCGATTCGAATGTCACCGTCAAATCCGGTGAAATATTTAATTTTCCTGGTAATTGAGACGTGTCACGGATTTTCATAACCTGAGAATATGAAAGCTCTATCGATCCCCCTGACTGCGGCCTTTTTTTGTTTCGGATGCTCTGGCATCAAGGCCTATAAGCCAACGAGTCCGAATGTCCAAGTGATTCCGAGCACAAGTTCGGGTGGAAATGGCAGTGGTGCGAGCGGTGCGGGTGCGCCTTCGGCTCCCTCTTCGCTAAATGCACAATCGGCCTCATCGGTTCAAATTGACCTTGCGTGGTTAGATACTTCAAACGATGAAACGGGATTTCAGGTTGAGCGCGCCGCTCAGGTCTCGGGACCATTTGTTTCAGGTCCAGGAAGTTTTGTCGTCATAGCCAACATGGACGCTAACATCACCAGCTATCACGATTTGAATTTAAAACCAGGAACCGAGTACCGCTATCGAGTCCGCGCGGTCAAAGGGACTTCTTTATCGGCGGCCTCGAATGAGGCGGTGGCCACGACCCCGGCGGCCCCATTGAGCGCCCCTACGGCTCCCTCCAATCTGATGGGTCAGGCTACGGCGGCGACGGTTGTTAAACTTGGTTGGTCCGATAACGCCGAATTCAAAAATTCTAGTGCAACAGTTGGGACTTAAGTCTGGTTGAAGTTTGAATCAGCCGGCAAAGTCTCAAAAAATCTCTAGTGACGAAACTGGAGGTGTTTATGAGGAGCTATAGCCGGC
>JBFWON010000022.1:0-44603 GCA_050250515.1 Bdellovibrionales bacterium
CTCTTGCATAGGCATGCATGCTGAGTTGGGTGGAGCCCCTAGCCGGTCGATCATTGTAGCTGCCGACATGATTGATAAAGATTTTTGCAGGAGGACTGATTTGGGCGTTGCTAGCTCCCTCCATTGCGCATTCATAAAACTTCCGGTTGAGCTGGGTACCAAAGTTAGGTTGAAAATAGGCCCGTCCACATTGAGTGTCGCTCGTGTACCCCCCCTGAACCGCCGCCTTGGTGTCGCACCCCAGCCACGTGACCGCCACGTCATGAGCTAAACTGACCAGCTTCATGTCGAGGGAAAAAATCAAACTGGGCAGAGTGGGAGTGATCGGCGTCGGATGGGGCGCGGGTGTCGGTTGGTCAATCGGCTCAACGATTTCGTGATCGAGTCCATCTTGCGGATCTGAAGGCACGCCGCTGGCCCATTGAGCCGATCTAAGACCCGAATTTCCGCAGCCCGCGAGGCCTAGGGCCAAAGCTGGAATTACAATGAAGGGAATGGCTCTCTTTTCCACAAGGACTTATCGGCGGGAGGTCCTTTGGTGTCGCGGATTTGCAGTCAGATCGCGGGATTTTTATGTGACAAGGCGATTTTTCGAATTGCGGCCATCGTGTAGTCACTTTTTTGAGAATTTAGGTGGAGAAACGAACGACGTTTAATCAATCACACGTCGAGGGATCTCAGGCAATTGCGCGCCCGCTGGCCAATTGTAATTCGCTGGCATGTTGTTCGGCCACGGGGTTTCAGCGATGTAACCTAGGAATTCGAACTTATATAGGCCCTTGCCGCGGAGTCGAAAGGAGATGGATTCGCCCTGTCCGGGATCACTGACCATCAAATAATAAAGATCATTCTGACGATAGCGACCATCTTCTAAAAAAAAGTTATGAAAGGTGTCGGCGAAATCCTCGCGCGGATTGACCGCAGCGTAAGGACTGACAAACTGCCCCTTGTCCGCAATCTCAAAGTAAAAATCTTTGGCGGAGGCCAATGGCCGGTTTTGCTTAGTACAGTTGTAATAACAAGGGGCCTCGAGGTGTGGAGTCTGATACTCGGGCAATACCTTTCCCTGAGGACTCCAACTCAAGGAAGTCCAAATCCCTGAGTAATCCGGCTTACAACCCGACTTGAAGCTCCCCTGGCTATTCAGACATCCTGTTGGGTCCCGCTTTACAATGTCGAGCATCATGTCCACCAAATGCCCCACCTCATGTACGAGCGTTGAATAAAGAAGTGGATTGCCAAGCCGAGAAGTCAAAAATTGGATGGAGACCTGGAAGTTCGGGAATCCGGGAGGAATAGGATCGGTCATCTGCAATCCAAAAAGAGTCATTTCTTTACGGGTGTACCACTCGGACAAGGTCCATCCATTTTCGAAGACCCGAGCCTTGTTTAGGCCGATCACAAGTCCGTTGGCCTGCCACACCTCTCGGCCCGAACTATCGGTCTTTAATTCGGAAATATAGCTCGCATACCCAGTCGCGTAGAAAGACTCCTCAATGTAAATGCGGCGCAATCCACAAAAGACCTGCTGAACTTTCTTCGGCATGAGATCGTAGGCATTTTCGATCTGTTGAACGTACTTTTCTTCGCCACCCAAACAAGGCCGTTGATCATGATCCTCTTCCTTATCATTGACGAAGGGGTTCACTCGGCACGTGGCCACTTTGATGTTGGCGCGGCAGTCGGTCGCGGGTTGCCAGGCGACGGCCGACCCCGCCCACACATACCCACTTAGAATGATCGCCCATGCCGATTTCATATCCATCCGATTTTTTTCGAGGTCCGATTGTCTAACGCAAATGAGGTGAATTCGCAACTTTGGGGTGACCGCCATCGGAAGTTTGGGAATTTACTTCTTATTCGTTCACCGAGTGGACGATTTCAGGTAACCGGTGCGCGCATCCAGCCCTCTCGGGCGAGCCAAGACTGAGAGGTGCTCAAGAAATCGGGAAGTAAACCGGCCTTTTCGCGACTTCGCTCTGAAATGAACGTCGGCCAAGAGCACGACCGACTTACCGACAGCGGAGGCCCACTTGTCAATATGGGACCTGCGCGAGAACCCAACAATCGTTGCCACCTGGAAAAATTGGGCGCCGAAGAGTAGCGATCGACATGATTCAGCAACCGAGCGTGTTTAGAAAAGTTTTGCAGCACATAGGCCATGGCATTACGAACCATGGTTGGATTGGTCAACACCTTCAAATCGAATCGCCCAGCAAAAACGCTTCCTCGACCGCCGATCAGCTTTCGAACTCCTTTGCCTAAGCAGGCCGCCAGGCTACGGGTACCCCTTTTTAAGCCCTCGTTACTCTTGCATTCGACAATGAGGTGTAGGTGGTTACTCTGAATCGAAAAATGCACCACACGCAGACCGAAATTTTTTGCCCTGGCCGATGCCGTTCTAAACAAAGCCAAAACCTCACCGCAACGCAGGTTTACGAGATCCTTCTTGAGCCGCCATGTCAGATGAAGAGGGGTCGAGGACTTCACCTTCGCCCGTTTCATGTGATTCACCTGACCCGTTTTGTTGGGTCGGCCGGCGCCTCGTCGGGGGCCGCCCCAACCGCTTACGGCTTTGAACGACAACTGCGCTGCGGTTCGGTCTTTGTTTCGAACTTTAAAATTTCGAGCGCCCAAGATCTTTGTTTTGGAGCCAAATTTTGGTTTCGATGTGAATACAGCAGCTCTCATCACCGGTCCTTTTGTATTTCTAAACCATCGCCGAATCAAGTTTTGCGAGGCAAAAATTAGGAAGTATCTTTGATTGCTCTAGCGCCACAACCTGAGAAGGGATGCGATCAAGAGCTTAAAATGAATTGCCGGTGAGGTATGACAAAAAACTAAGAGCTACACGACAGCTGGGAACACCCGACTCGCGTGGCCGCCCAGTCAGGGCGCTTGGTGAAATAGGCCTTCGAGAACTCGGTTTCGGAGTAAGGGTTTTCAAGCGCTTTCATGACTTGCTGAAGGCGTTCGCTTTTGCCCTCCGCGAGCTCGTCTAGAATCTCCTGCACAATGTAATTGCGCGGAATGAAGTAGGGATTGATCGCGTTCATTTTCTCTTTGCGCGAGAAAGGTGTAATGGACACGGATCGCGAAATCGGGGCGGAGCCTGGAGACTGGTTGAGCTTTAAATTGTCCAGTTCGAGGACCTTCGCATAATTCAGCAACCAGGCCGCGAGCTTCTCGAGGACAGAATCGTCCGCGTGATGAAAGCTGGGGGCCAATGTTTGTACGGCCGATGCGATCTGCGCACTGGAGGCACCCGAAACACCGAGGCTAGCGTGGCCAGTGGAGCCGTCAGCCCAAATTTGGGCTTCGGCCAGCAAACGATAAAACATGGTCATGTCCACTTGGCCGCTGATCAAAATCGCATCAAGATCTCGGATGAGTTGGGCGTGAAATTCGAAATCGTTCAAATCACATTCGCCGAACAAACCCAACTTCATAAGCCGCATGCCCAGGTACTTTTCGATATAACGATCTTGTTGTTCCGTTAAAATGGCGCTCAATTGGCCAGCATCTAGGCCGAGAGGGACCAACGCGTCTCCCAACCGACATAGATTCCACAGCGCAATATGTGGCTGGTGACCAAATCGATAGCGCCGACCCTCTCGATCGGTCGTATTGGGAGTCCAATCCGGATCATAAACATCCATCCAACCGTAAGGACCGTAATCGATCGTCAGCCCAAGCACTGACATATTGTCCGTATTCATCACCCCATGGACAAATCCGACACGCTGCCAGTGCACCATAAGGTCCATCGTGCGTTCGACAATCTCCGCAAAAAAGGGAAGCGCGCCCTCCGTGCCAGAGGGCAAATGCGGGTAATAATGGCGCAGGGTAAAATCCATCAGACGCCGTAAGTCCTCTCGTCGATCCTCAAAGGCGTAAATCTCAAAATGTCCAAAGCGTAGAAAACTAGGGGCCACGCGGACTGTGATGGCTCCTGGCTCAGCCTCAGGATTCCCATCATAAAGAATGTCGCGAACCACCGAATCCCCCGTGGTCAGGCATGCCAGGGCCCTTGTCGTGGGGATATTCAAGAAATGCATGGCCTCGCTGCAAATGAACTCGCGCAGGGCGGAACGCAAAACAGCTCGCCCATCTGCGTGCCGAGAGAACGGCGTCATTCCCGCGCCCTTAAGTTGGATCTCCTGGCGAACGCCGTTTTGATTGACGAGTTCACCCAACAGGAGCGCCCGACCATCACCCAATTGGTAGGCCCAGTGTCCAAACTGATGCCCCCCGTACCGGGTGGCAACGGGAAGAACGTTCATATCCGATAAATTTCCTGACAACCATTGAGCGATATCCGCTCGGTTGCCATCATGTAAAGATATCCCGAGCTGATCCGCCAAAACGGTGGACCAACCCACAATCGCAGGGCTTGAAGTCGGTGTGGGGCGCACGTACGCGAAGAAATCCGAGTTAGACAAATCGTGGGCCAATCGCGTCTCGAGTAATTGTGGTATGGACATGGTGTGAAGAAACTTACCACAAGAATTGGGCCGAGACTTGCAAGATTGTGCGATTTCATGCGTCGGCTGATAGTTTTACTTAGCTTGCTCTCCACCCCCGCCAGTTGGGCCCACCGCGGCCATTGCCAAAATCCTTTGCTGGCGGTGCCAGTCGAGACTTCTCTGCGCTTCTTGACCGACATATTGCCCGCCGACCCCAGCGTTTTTGGAGATCGTTGGGCTGTGGAGAATCTTGAATTCCGAAAATGGCTTAAGCAAAAAAAAATCGTTTGGAAGAATTTAGCCACAGCCGAAAAATACGGGGCCATGGGGCGATTTTTTAGCGAAGCCTTGGGGCCCTACGTCACCACGGATTTCGAAGCCGCTCGGGCGGAACAATTGGCCCAGGAGCTGAGGCATCGAGGGGCGCCGATTAAGAACTTGAAAAACGGCTACGATATCCTGGAAAACCTGAGCCGAGCCAACGTCGAGCGTCTCTGGGCTCGATTTGCGGCGAAAGTCGCGGACTCCTCCCCCCTGGATCCAAAGACGGAGGAGGCGATTGAGCAAACTCTGCAAAATCTCTCGTTCGCTTTGATCCACAACACCACGGAATTGGATCGCCGACCCAGCCTCTCTCTTTTGAGCGCGCGAGAATTGGTAAAGTTAGGCATCACTCACATTTTGAATACCAAACCCTTCAACAGCGAAATTCTTAAAACCGACGGAAACGTCTTTTTCTTTGTCATCCCGTATTCAAGAAAGGGAAATTTTCCCGTGGTCAAATCCAAATACGGGCGCGCCAGCTTGATATTGAGCGAGTCATTTGCCGATCAATGGGGATGGGTCTCCCCTTACGTCATGAATCCTCCGGACTTAGTCGAGGTCGCCGAGCGCGGGTTTCCTGAAGCCCTCGCGAATTTCCCGCAAGAGGGGAAATTGGAAAAACTGACCTCGACACAGTGGCGGCCTTTAGTTCGATCTTTATCTCAAATGGATTTCAAACTTTCGGACTTTCGAAACCTTATGATCGTAACTTTGCGCCGCTCCCTTCGCCACCTAGCCAGATCGAATCGCACGGAGTTTGAAAAGGTCCTTTTGGACCTCACCAAAGGCGACAACTTATTTGAAATTTTAGAGCAATATTCACTGGGGCAGGTCGGATTCTCAATGAAACACGGCTTTCGATCACTCGAACTCAAAGTCCCCATGGCCGTGCCGCCTGAAAAACTGGATTTTCGGATGGACAGTTGGAATGAAGATTATCCTGGGATGGGAAATAGGCGCTCCCTACCTATTCCAAAGGGTCCGATGCTCGATCGAATCTTTTCTGGCCAATGGCCTCGGGACCCCTAGTAACCTTCACCTGGTCCAATCCAGGACTGGTCTCGAAATTTCAAAATGCCGATCTACATTAGGTGAAAGAGCGATTCTTAGCCCTATTCCTAGTCTTTATTTGCGCAAGCCTCACTTCAATGGCCCAGGCGCAAACTCCGAGCCTGCCCCGATTGCCTACCTCAGGCGGCGGTGGACTGGGCTTGCAAGGCAGTGTGGGAGCGGGTTTTACGGACTACCAGGTTAGCTCTCCCAAAGCCGACTTTGAAATGGATCGCGGCATCTTTGCCGCCGTTGCCATCGAGCGCGGATTCAATGTCTTACATCTTTATCTAACTTTGACTCTAAGCCATATGACGGCCGAAGGTTACGCGAACTACACCTACACCAATTTAAGTTCGAGCACGACTTACACCGCGACGGACGTTAAGTTTAGTTCTTCTGTCACTGACCTGGGCCTCGGCCTTAAGATGAAATTGATCGACGACTATTGGTTTCGCCCTTACATTGAAGTCGGCGGACTCGGTGGATACCATCAGGTGAGCTACACATCTAAGCATGACACTCTAGCCGCATCTGGCTCGGACTATAAAAGCAAAGATGTCGTGATGGGTTCAGGATACTACGGCGAAGCCGGAATCGAAGCTATGTTTTCGGATCGCTTCGGCGTGAAAATCGCGGCTCGCCAATCGCATTACGAAACCAAAAAGCTTCAGACTCTCTCCGACCGCCCCCTGCGTTTTGTCAGCGAAACCTACTACTTCGCCCTGCTTTTCGGAATGTAACTTCGCATTATCCGATTGACCAACAGCCAATTCTTGTTACCGTAAGGTTTCGACAACAGGGAGGAACTTCATGAAACGCATCGTTTTGTCGGCCATTTTCGCCTTCTCAGGCGTCGCTATGGCTCAAATGGACGCCGGTGGATCCAGCAGCTCAGGCTCAGGATTCTCGAGTCGCTCTAACGTTCATAACTTTTCTATAGTGGCCAGCAAGAACTACGGGGGATTTTCTCTCGGAGCGGCCTACGAATATATGTACGAAGCCGCCACAGGTATTGGCGGACACATTCGCAGCTTTTCAAAAGAAGGCAGCTATTCGGGCAGCGGATCGGGTAAATTAACGGCTCGCCACGAGGGGCTCATGATTTTTGGAGCCATGCTTGGACATCACTTCTTCAAGAAACATTGGGACCTGGCCTTCACCCCGAGCTTTAACATCATTAGCATCGATTCGCATTACGGAACTCCCAGCAGCACCATTCCTGACGATGCCACTACCATGGGCCCCGGTTTGAGCATTTCGCTTCTATGGTCCATCACCAACAGCGTGGGCCTAGGATTCGATTACTCGAACTATTGGGTTTGGTTTGATGACGACTGGCCGGGTTTGAGAATTTCAGACATGGGAATCAAATTTAAAGTCGCGTTCTAAGCGACTAAGCGGCTCGCTGCAGACCTCTTGTCCAATCCGCGATGCGGGACAAGACGGTCTGCGGAGTCTTATCAAAAGCCACTCCGTAAGCCTTATTGGCCTCTGACCAAACAATCCTTCCGGCGACTTCCACTTTCTCTGAGCCATCCGGCGAAGCAATAGCCATAGTCACTAAGCCACCATCTTGCAGTAAGGCTGACGTATTAACACAGACACCACCAAGGGAGATCGAACTAACCGATCCCACCATTTCGCGATCACCCACTTTAATACGGACATCACTGTTGATGCTGAAGCGCTCATGTTTACGGCGATTCCGCGGAGCTGTGACTCGCAGAACCACTAGAACCAAAATCGGCAACAGCAACAAGACAACCACAGCC
The DNA here is from genome assembly GCA_050250515.1 of Bdellovibrionales bacterium. GTDB lineage: Bacteria > Bdellovibrionota > Bdellovibrionia > Bdellovibrionales > UBA1609 > JALHOQ01. Next base: position 7,616 of record JBFWON010000022.1, read on the forward strand.
CCGGCGCTGGCACCCGGTGGCATTTTGTCGCCCAAGGCGCGAACGGTACCGCAACCACCCGCTCCGGTCACATTCGATGCGAGGTCGCGATCCGATTGGTAGGAGATGGTATACGGAGGCTGCGACCCATCGACCGCCGCTGTTTTAGCATAACCAACGGCCGCCGCGGAATTCAGTCGTCCACCCGTCGTGTCTTGATTGGCCAATTGCGGAACTGATGAATACTGCGAAAGCAAAATGGATTTCAGCTGGTAGCCCAGCATATTTGCTGACTCCACCTTCATTTGGGCGGCCGTGCCCGTCACGAAAGGCGCCGCCATACTCGTGCCAGAAGAGGTGCCAAAGGCATCATTGGGCACCGTACTTAAGATAAAAACACCGGGGCTTCCAAGATGCACAGTGGTCGCGCCGAAATTAGAGAATGAAGCCTTGTAGTCATAGTCCGTTGTCGCGAGAACGGAGAGTACGTTAGGAACATTGTAGCTCGCCGGGTACATCGGATAAGAGTCATTGTTGAGCGCCGAATTTCCGGCCGCGGCTACGAATAAAGCGCCCTTAGAATACGTGTAGGCCACGGCCTCATGCAGGGAAGCACTGTAAGTCGTGCCACCCCAAGAGTTGTTCAAAACAGTGGCACCGTTGTTAACAGCGTAATAAATCGCACGAATCGCGTCGGAGGTGCTGCCCACCCCACTGCCATTCAAAAACTTGAGCGGCATCACTTGAATTTTGGCCGCCTTCAAAGGGGTTGTGTAGATGTTTTGATCCACACTTAATATGATACCGGTAACATGAGTTCCATGGCCGTCATCATCAATAATGGTTCCCGAGTTGCTGACAAAATTCCAACCATGCACATCGTCCACATAACCATTGCCATCATCGTCGATCCCATTGCCTGCAATTTCACCGGGATTGGTCCAAAGAGCGCCCGTATCTCGGATGACGTAATGATTGGTGTCGAGGCCCGTATCAATGATTGCGACGATCGGTTTTACGGCAGGCATTCCAGAGAATGAGGACCAAACCGAAGTGACGCCAATATTGGCCGAAGTCGCCATGTAACCAGATTGTGCCTGGACCGACGCCGCTTGAATTTCTCCGGCTGAGAATGTCTGGTGCATTCCCACTTCATCAAATTTGTCGAGGTAGTAGTTGGGCTCAGCGTAGAGAACATTCGGGTCGGCTTTCATCTCGGCAACGGCGGCCTCAACGGATTGGCCCTTCTTCAGAGCGAAGTGATACATTTTCATTTTGCCCCAGGAGTCCTTAAGCAACATTTCCTTTTCGGAATGCGCTTTACCCATGAAGGCGTAGGATTCGTTGCTGCCCGCTTCGCTTTTAAGTTTTACGATGATTTCGCCGGGGACATAATTCTGCGCATGAGCGACGACGCTCAGCAGCATTGCGCAGACAAAGTAAAGGGCATTCCGGACCAAGCTTACATCCCCCGTGTACTTAGATCTTATCGGACGAAAGTCCTAAGTCCTTAGAACCTTTTTTAAAGTTCCAAGGATGAGGCGGGATTTCTGCTGTCTCGAATTGAGAAAGCCCGTTCTACTGAATCAATTTAGGATTGCGGTGGATGCTCGCCCCCGCCTCAATCTCTTTTGACCAAGATTGAATCAAATCTGCCGACTTGCGATAGGCCACCATTTGCTCGAGGCCGGCGGCCTCCGGCGATTTGTCCGCTGTCTCTTTCCAAGACGTCACGTCCACAATAATATTTTGTCCGCGGGACGAAATCAGCTGTTTCACCAATCCTCCCGCACGGCCCTGACGTAACACGGCCTCCAAAACGATTGGGGCTTCACCCAACTTCGGGACTTGGTTGGCCGCAAGATCAAACTCGCCGGACTCTTCCCATTTAAAGCCTGCTTTTGCCATCCAGGAGCTCACTTGGGCGCGGTCCCCCTTTTCAACAAGGGCGCGAAGGGCCGTCAAATTTTCATCTTTCTTTTTATCGCCCAAAAGCTTTCGAGCAATGTCCAAGGACACCGTTTCAAGGGGTTTGGTTTCGGCCTCCGTCTTCTTCTCAACCCATAAAATATGATACCCAAATGGAGATTTTACCGGCTCACTGATCTGTCCGGCAGGCAGTGAAAAGGCCGCTTTTTCAAACTCAGGCACCATTCGACCTCGTCCAAATTCTCCCAGATCCCCGCCCTTATCTTTTGATCCTGGATCCTCACTGAATTTCTTGGCCAAAGCCGCAAAATTACCCACCTTCAGTTGGCCCTTCACTTCTTGTGCGAGCTTCAGTGCATCCGCATCGCTTCGCCCTTCTCGGGTGGAAATGAGAATATGGCGAGCTTTGACCGATTCCGCCTGCGTGTATTCGATTTTGTGATCCTCATAATATTTTTGAATTTCGGCGGCATTTTGCGTGGCGAACTGACGAGCTTCACTGTCAGGCACCAAGCCAGGCTTGCGCCAGTCCTCGCTGTCAATCTGAACAAACTTTAAATTGACCTTTTGATTGGCCAACTGGCGAGCGCGCTTGATCTCTTCCCGGGTGGGGGTTGCCGCGGCGACAAAAAGCTCCTGCATCTTTTGCGCAACCAACTGCTTACGAATTTGGCGTTCGAAGTCTTCGCTGGTCAGCCGCACATTCTGCAGATAGGCACGGTAGCGATCGCGCAGAAAACGTCCATTTTCATTGAGCCACGGAATATCCAAAATGTAATCGCGGACTTCGGCGTCGGCGGCGGTCACACCCTTTTGGCTGGCCGATTGGTACACGATTTCGCCTACGATTAAGTCATTCATCGCCCGTCGGCGCATTTCCTGTTCCATCATTTGCCGGCGATCGGCCGGTAAATCTCCAAGGCTTCCACGAAGGTTTTGCTCCATCGATTCAACACGACTACGAAATTCGGCGATGGAGATGGTCTTACCATTCACCACGGCGGCGACCCCACCGGTCCCCTCACCAAATTGATCGGGCTGAATTCCAAATAGGGCAAAGACCAAGATGATGGCGCCAAAAAGAACGGCCGCGACCCAACTCTTAAATGAAAATTCCTGCCCGTGAAAAAATCGACTGATTTTGCGAAACATCCCATGCCTTTCTGTCCAAGTCCCAAGGGCGGAGCTTCTAAAGTTTTTCAGTAATTTTCAAGAACATTGTTGAGGATCTAGTAGCTTGGGCCTAGCCTATACAGAATGAACTTTTTCACCTTTGACGTTCGCAAAATCTTTCTGATTATAGCCCTAGTTGTCCTCCCCCTCATCGCCATTAACATGCAGCGAAAGTCGGAAGAAGAGCTCTGGTTCACTCGCCCTTTCAGCTTTGCCGCAAACCTCGTGCAGAAGGGGTTTTCCTCGTTTAGCACCGGGGTCCGCGGAACGACCGCTATGTACATCGACCTCATCGGCGTCAAAAAGCAGAATGAGGAGCTCAAAAACAAACTGGCCGAATTGAACGCTCAGCTCGGCGCTTTGACCGAACTCAAGCTGGAAAATGAGCGTCTGAATGAGATGCTGGGCTTTAAAAAGGCGTCCAAAATGGATCTTTTGGCGGCGAGGGTGATCGGCCGTGACCTCCTTCCCGATCACAACACCATTACGGTGGATCGAGGCCTTAACCATGGAATTCAGAAGTATATGGCGGCCCTAACCATTGGGGGCGTCATTGGATACACATTTCGTGTGGAGAGCGAAATCTCCCAAATTTTGCTGCTGACCGATCGCTATGCGGTTATTGACGCGATAGTTCAAAGATCTCGTGCCCGAGGCTTGATCGAAGGTGTGCGGCGCAGCAGTAGCAAACTGCGGTACTTGAAGCGGAGTGATGACGTCAAAGTCGGCGACTTGGTGGTGACCTCAGGTCTTTTTAACATGTTCCCGAAGGGTTATCCGATCGGCTCGGTGCTCTCGATCGACAAATCCCGCTACGGGATGACGCAAGAGGTGGAAGTCAAGCCCGCCGTCGATCCACTCAACTTAGAAGAGATTTTCATCGTCCTCAAAGCGAATCATCAGGACTACAGCCCTCGGCCAGGAGCGGAAGATTGAAAATTCCGTGGCACTGGCTTTTGAGTCTGCTGCTTTTTGTTGTTTTGCTTCTGGTCATCAATGGGATTCAGACTTCTCTGTGGTACCTGCTGTTCGGAAGTTTTCCACCCCCTCTCTTTTGGCTGATCGTGCTCACTTATGTTTCGGTGACCAAGCCGCTCTGGGAGGCGACTCTGCTCACTTACATTTTAAGTTTGGCGACGGCGGGCTTCACCGCCTTTCCGCTCGAGGCCTTCCTTGTCTACAACCTGGCCTTCATGCTGATGCTGATGTTTATTCGCGAGCGCGTCTTTTGGGGTGGCGCCACTTTCTTTATGCTGATGGTCGGTGTGTCCAGCGCGACAGCGCCGTTTTTGTATTGGCTCGCTTCCCGCTGGTTCGACAAAAATCCGGTGTTTATCCCGCAAGTCTTTGATTGGGTGATTTCGGCTTTACTGAGTATGGTGTTTAGCGTCCCGATCTACGCCATTTGCCAGGCCATTGACAATGTGGCGACAAAAGATGCTGGGGCCGAGGGGCATATAGGTCCGCGATGAAACATTTCGTCCAAACATCTGAAGACGAAGCAAAAGAGTATTGGCCTCGCTATAAGATTCTTTACACGATCGTGTTTCTAGCTTCGATCGTTATCGCGGCACGACTTTGGCACCTGCAAATTATCCAAGGCAATGAGTTGCGGCAGTATTCAGAAAAAAATCGAGTTAAGGAAACCAAATTGCCCGCTCCACGAGGGCTGTTTCTCGACCGCGAAGGGCGCGAGTTGGTCGACAATTTGCTGGGCTTTGATGTTTCGATCGCCCCACAGTACGCCACGAAGCTCGATGAGACTTCTGAAATCGTCGGCAGGATCATCAGCCTTCCCGGCCGACGAATTTCGGAAGATGTTCGCAAGAGTAAGCGGCGGGACGGTCCCTTCAGGCCCGTTCGCATCAAGGACAATATCAGCCTAGACGAAGTCTTTCAGCTTAAGCTCTGGCGCTGGGACAACCCTGGCCTACTCATCAATGAACCCATTTTGCGTTTTTACAACTTGGCCGAGAATGGAGCCCAGCTCTTTGGCTATGTCTCGGAAATTTCGCGAGATCAGTTGAACCGACTGAATGACAAATATCGCGGCGAGTACGTTTTTGAGCAAGGCGACATCATTGGCAAGAGCGGCCTGGAGGAAGCCTGGGATAAAATCGTTCGTGGGAAAGATGGAGTGTCTTTTGTCGAAGTGGATGCTCGCGGACGTGAAGCGCCAACGGAGAATAACAATTACTTTGGTTTCAAACCACAACCGGAGATCCCTGGGAACAACCTAGTCTTAACGATCGACAAGGACATTCAGGAGGCCGCCTATCGAGCGATGAATCGAGATGATGGCGTCGGCCCTCGCATTGGAAGTCTGCTCGCCATGAAATCCAACGGAGAGATCTTGGCATGGGTCACTACGCCGAGCTATGACCCCAATAAATTTTCGACCGGCATCCCGCCCAAAGTTTGGGCCGAGTTAATCAATGATCCCTTCCGCCCTTTGACAAATAAGGTGATACAAAATCACTTTTCTCCCGGGTCGACGTTCAAACCTGTGGTGGCACTCGCTGCCCTTTCAGAGAAAGTCATTTCCCCCAATACTTACATTAGTGCCCCCGCCAGTTTGAAATTTGGTCGGCGGATTTATCACGACCACAGCCGATCTGGTTACGGCAATATCACCGTCAAACAAGCCATCGAGATGTCTTCGAATATCTTCTTTTACAAGATGGGAATTCAATTGGGCATTGATCGGATCGCCTCTTACTCGAAATTGTTAGGCCTCGGTCAACGCACCGGGATTTCCTTGGCCAATGAAGTTTCAGGCTTAATTCCCACCTCGGAGTGGAAACTCAAGAAACTCGGTGAAGAGTGGCAACCTGGTGAAAATCTGTCCAATGCGATTGGCCAGGGTTTTGTCTTGGTCACCACTTTACAAATGGCCATCGCCTACAATGCCATCGGCCTGGAAGGAAAAGTGGTCAAGCCGTTCCTGGTCAAAAAAATCCTAAATAAGGATTCAAAGGTTGTTAAAGAATATGAGGCCGAGGTGGTGCGCGACGCCACTCAGCCCAACGAGTTTGGTGTCACCATCACGCAGGAACACTTTCAAGCGGTCAAAGAAGGTATGCGAAGAGTGGTCAATGGGGAGCGCGGCACAGCCCGGGGTTCGCGCCTGATCGGCGTTGAAATGGCTGGCAAGACCGGAACCACGCAAGTGCGATCTTTTTCAGCAGACGAAATCTACAATCGTTGTGATGCACGACCGATCTTTCAGCGTCACCATGGCTGGTTTGTGGGCTTTGCGCCCGTTAAAAATCCGGAAATCACCATTGCTGTGCTCACCCAACACTCTTGTTCCGGCGGGCGCGGAAGCGCTCCGGTCGTACACGATGTGATGATGGCGTATTTTCAAAAATACCATCCCGAGCTCATTAAACAGGCGGTCGACAAAAAGGCGGCCGGAGCGGCGGCCCGTCCACCGGCCGAAGTTGAGGAGTCCGAATGAAAATTGGTGCAGATCTCATGGGCTCTGGCCTTCAGGTTGAAGAAAGAAATATTTTCTCTCGCTTGGACCTAAATTTTGCTTTTGTGATTCTCGCTCTGAACGTGATTGGACTCATCAACCTTTATAGCGCCACGCACGGCTTGTTTTCTCGCGATCGAATGGATCTGTTTTGGATGCAGATTGCCTGGCTTAGCGTTGGGTGGGCCATTTACCTTGGTATCACTTTGATTGACTACAAAGTGTTTATGCGTGTCGCGTTTTTTCTGTACGGTCTCAATATAGCGGCGCTGGTGGCCGTGCAATTGATTGGACGAACCAGTTTGGGCGCCCAACGCTGGCTGGACTTGGGTTTTTTCCGCTATCAACCTTCTGAAACGATGAAGCTTATCATCGTGGTGGTTTTGGCGCGGATCTTATCCCAGCGTGAAAAATTGTCGGGCCTGAACGTAATGGAATTGGTCTGGCCCCTCGGACTGGTGATGGTTCCTTTTATTTTGACCGTGAAGCAACCGGACCTGGGTACGGCAGCTCTCCTGCTGGCGATCACTGGTGGCGTCTTAATGTTCGTTGGCGTCAATCGATCGATTCTGATCTTTATGGCGATTGTCGCCAGTCTCGCCGCTCCCATCGTGTGGAACTTTGGTCTCAAAGAATACCAAAAGAACCGCGTGCTCACCTTTATCTCGCCAGGCCGTGATCCGCGAGGCACCGGATACAATTCGATTCAATCTAAAATCGCCGTGGGCAGCGGCAAAGTCTTGGGAAAAGGCTTTCGTAAAGGCACCCAGTCTCAACTGGAGTTTTTGCCCGAGCGCCACACCGATTTTATTTTCAGCGTACTCAGCGAGGAGCATGGATTTATCGGAAGCGTGACCACTCTCGGACTTTTTATGATCCTTTACTTGATGGCCATTCGGATCGCCATAAACGCCCGCGATAAAGCGGGGGCGCTCATCGTGGTGGGCGTAATTTTCTACATGTTCTGGCACGTGTTTGTAAATATGGGCATGGTGATCGGCATCTTGCCCATTGTGGGGGTTCCACTACCCCTGCTCTCTTATGGCGGATCGAGCATGTTGACTACGATGACCGGCCTCGGTCTGGTTTCCTCGGTCGCTTATCGAAGGTATTTGTTCTAAATCACAACGCCCCGGACTGGGGCGAAAAAACGCCCGCGGATGAAAACAAAATTAATTATCGTTCACACTCTGGTTCCCCCTTCCCTTTTCTGCCGATTTTAATATCTGTGGAATCAAGGAGGACCCATGAAGGTTTTAATTGCTCTGCTCCTAATCGTGACCGCTAAATCTCAAGCTGAGGAACCCGGTTATTACAAGATCGATTCGAAGACCTACAGGCTGCCGGGCCAGGCCACAGCCAACTTACGCCAAATATTCGCAGGCGCACGAGGACTGCACCGTTACGAATTTGAAACTCTCCATTACAACCGCGTCGCCTGCGGCCGGAGGTTATTTACGGCAACGGGAGAATCATTGGAAGGCGATGGTGATCTCAAGGCCACGCTGATTCCGCCAGGATTTCTCGAAATCGAATTCCCGACTTATCTGTCTCTAGGAGCGTTCGGCAGCGAAAATCCCTTTCACAATGAGGTGGGAGAAATCGAAACCGTTCATGGGCGCACACTTTTGCAGTTGAGGGACTGGCGAGACGGAACCGCGCTGAGCATTTCCAAACAGAGTCGCCTGCAATTTATTTCAAACAAGCCCAGCGAAACCGTAAAATCTCGGGTCGAAGTGCGGGTACTCGATGGCACCTACCCGTCGACGTACTTAGTCCGAGAAGTCGTTGAGACCCAGCCCAAAATGGAGATCTACTTGGTCTGCCAATAACCAACTGGCGTCTCTTATGAGTGTTTCTGTAAAAGCGCTAAAATATTTTCTTTGGGATGATTGCCGACGATTTGTTCGATCTCTTTCCCGTTTTTGAACAGGATCATAGTCGGGATTCCGCGAACACCATATTTAGCCGGCATGGTGGGGTTTTCGTCCACATTGAGTTTCACAATGCGCACTTTGTCCTTCAACTCGGCTGCGATTTCTTCCAGCTTAGGACCGAGCGCACGACAAGGCCCGCACCACTCCGCCCAGAAATCCACCAGGACTGGTACAGAAGAACTGAGGACCTCTGAATCAAAACTCTGATCTGTAACTGGGGATGTGCCGCTTCCCGCCATTCTTCCACCTCCGCAAGGAAATCCCCCAAAAGATACACAAACGACTCAAAAGTGAGCAAGTGGACTGGACCTATGACGAGAGGCGTTGGGGTCCCTGAGTTCAACTCTGGGCCCCAAATTGCCGAATAGGTAATCAATGAAACGCAGTCGGATACACATTCTGGTCGTCGATGACGACGTGGCCCAAGGCAAGTCCCTACAAGAGGCCTTCTCCCGCGCGGGCTACCAAGTCACGTGGTGCAAATCCAGTGTGGAAGCCCTGACCCTAGCCCAGCGCCAGGAATTCCAAGCCCTACTCGTCGACTGTATGCTACCCAAAATGAACGGGGTCGATCTGGTGGAAGAGATCCTGCAGTTGGGCTTCACGAGTCCCAAAGTTTTTCTGTTTAGTGGAATTTTTAAAGATAAAAAATTCATTCGGGACTCAGTGGAAAGAACCGGTGCCATCGAGTTCTTCGACAAACCTTTGGATCTAAGCCAGGTTCTAGCCCGCGTCGAAGACGCCTTGCGCGCGGATTCCCTGGACGATGAACCTCCCCTTTTAACCCTATATGGTCAGCAGCCCCCGACGGCCCATGAGCTGACACGATTGATTGAACGTGAATCTCCCCTGAGCTCGATTCATCTTCCGGTGATTCTAAGACTGATGCAAAAGACCCATCTGACCGGGGAACTCACTCTGATCAACTCGGTGGGTGACATGAACTCCATTTGTTTTTGGGAAGGCAAGATATTCTCTGTTCGCACGCCCGACAAAAATTCCTTTTTTGGCGGGATCGCAGTGAGCTTCGGATTTGTCTCCCCCGACGATGTGATGGAAGCGCTTAAGACGCCGTCACGCAAACTCCTTGGACAGAAGCTGATCGACTCGTTCTCGCTAAGTCCTCACGCGATTCAAGTGATTATGGAAGAACAGCTGGCGCTTCGACTGAGCCAAACGTTACAAAGCGGTGTGATCTCGCTTCAGTGGGCGGCCAAAAGATACTCGATGCCCGACTATGCACTTCATCCTTTGCGCTTTGAAACCTTGTCCAGCGATTGGGTCCATTCTAAACTGACTCTGAATGAAATCCGCTCCCAGCTTTTGCTTTGGGGAACCTTCAAGTTAGAGGGCGAACTCCACCCCAAATTACCAGGCCCTATCACGATCAATGATCTGATGGCCCACCCCGATTTCCATGAAAAGAAAGATCTGATCTACTTATTCCGACACCTGATTACCCATAAAGCCTTGATCGGCGTGCGCGGCGAAGATACGCGCAACTTCGCTTTCCTGGAGCATCGCCTCGACAAGCTTTTGCAAGACTACAAAGAGCAGAACTACTTCCAAATACTGGGAGTGGGAGAAAAAGCCCATACCAACGAACTCAAAAAAGCCTATCTCGAGGTCAAAGAATATTTTGATCCCGAAAAACTGCCCAAGGACTGCCCGCCGGCCGTGCTAGTCAAATGTACGAAGGTGTTTGAAACCATCAACCTCGCGTACAACACCTTAATCGATGACATCCAGAGAAACTCGTACCTTATTCAACTTCAGAACTTACGCTCGCAGTCGGTTCTGGAAAATGAACCCGTCTTTCGAGCCGCCATTCTAGAACTTCACAATGGCCATCCACGCGAAGCGGCCAAAAAATTTCAGTCTCTGCTCGATCAAAAATTGGATTTTCGAGACTTAAAGTCCTATCGAATCTGGGCCGGTCTGAAATGCGACCGAAACTATCGAGAAATCACGCTGGACCAAGTGGCTCCAGAAGAACGGCACTCAGCACCTTACATGATGGCCAAAGGCGTTTACTACAAGTCGCGAAGACACTACCAAAAGGCTCTCGAAGCCTTCCGGTCGGCGCATGTGTTAGACCCCCGACTAACGATTGCCAAGAGCGAACTGAAAAAACTCTTGCAGGACATCGACAAGCGCGGCGGTAACAAAGCCATTCTCAGCGAAGTCACCAGCGTGGTTGAGAATTTGTTCGGAAAAATCTCGCGTAAAGGCGCCTAGCCACTCTTTTTACGAAACAAGTGTTCCACAAAGGCCCGTCTTTCTTTCTCAAGATCGGCCGCATCACCTTCATTTTCAGCTTTACGGAGCTCTTTGATTTGCGCTTGGACCTCTTTGAGCCCGAATCCATGCTTAGTGGGGGCTTCTTGCGCTAAGAACTTAGCGTAGCGTGATTGGCGCTCTTGGGAGGTCATGGTCGAGCCCTTCAACACCCCCCATGGCTGGTGACTTCCGTCGCCGCCTTGGACAACAGCGTTTTCGGCCTCCTCAGGAGCGACCGACAGCACACGCGATTCATTCGGAATATTCTCTTGCATTCGCAGCTTGAACAATTTGTCTTGCAAACTGGCTTTATTTAGCCCACAAAGATCGGCAATCTTATCCAAAAGATCTGGTACGCTCACCGGGCTGGACAGCCAAGCATCAATTTCTGCTTCGTTGGCCTCCGGTCCTTGCGCAAAGGAATGGCCCTTAATCAGGATGACCTTCGGGAAGCCCCGCACCCTTTTGACCGTTCGGGCCAAGTCGATCCCCTGAATTTTGCGCCCGGCCGCCGTCATCACCAGAACATCGGGATTCATCGTCAGAAGGCTATCCGAAAATGACCGTGGATTCTGAATGGAATCCACGTCAAACCCAATTTTCTTTAGAACGGTCTGGAGGAACATCAGTTCGCCATAGTCCTCGAGAACCATTAAAACTCGCTGCATAAGCCCTATTATCCCGCCCTAGGGAAAAGCCCGTCAACTCGACCATAGACAGGTTCCCGAAGTCAGACTATAACCGAGTTATTATGAATCAAAATCAAAGACAGCGTATCGAAACTATCCACCTTCCGACCCGGCGATTTGTTGTGGAGGGAGGCCGTACACCTGTAGTGGCAGGCTCTGGACAACCGTTGGCCCTGATTTCCGGACCCTGTGTCATTGACTCAAAGGAGTTGGTGTTTGAGGCAGCCCGACGTTTGGTGGAGATCACCCAGAGAGTAGGAATTCCCCTCATCTTCAAATCGTCCTACGAAAAAGACAATCGCGGCAGCGAGAAAAATTGGCGCGGGCCTATGAGTGATGATGGTCTAAAGATCCTGAAAAGTGTTCGTGAAGAATTTGGCGTACCCGTGCTGACGGACGTTCATCGCATAGAAGACGTTCAGAAGGTGGCCGAGTATGTAGACGTATTGCAGATCCCAGCTTACATGTGCCAGCAGACATCCCTGGTGATCGCCTGCGGACAAACTGGCAAAGCCGTCAACATCAAGAAGGGACAATTTCTAGCGCCGGAGACTATGGACGGTGCGATCAGTAAAATTCGATCCACAGGAAACAAAAACGTACTTTTGACCGAGCGTGGTGCCTGCTTCGGTTACAATCGCTTGGTCGCGGATATGAGGTCCATTCCCATCATGCAGGGATTTGGAGTTCCGGCCTGTTTTGATGCCACTCATGTTATCCGTCTCTACGGAATCTCTTCCGCCGATCCTGCCGGTGGTGAGCCCAGATATGTCCCACACCTAACTCTCGCGGCCGTGGCCGCTGGAGCCGATATGTTATTTCTTGAGGCCCATCCGGATCCGATGTCGGCCAAGTGTGATGCCGCTTCGCAGATGCAAATGGACAACATGGAGGGACTTCTTAAGATGGCCATTGGCGTTCGAAAGGCGATTGGCACCCCTGAAAACGTCGGAACGTTTCAGGCCCCGACCATGTAAAGCCCGACATGCGAGGCGTTCGGGCGATTCGTTACATTTTCTTTGAGACCCTGCCCGCCTTCTTAATGGGCGTTTTTGTCTTCGTGACCATTCTCTTGATGTTCCAGGCTCTGCGCTTAACCGAGTTTGTCTTGGTTCATGGGGTGAGTCTTCGAACCATCTTCGACATCATGATGTACCTAAGCATTAGCTTTCTCCCGGTGATTTTGCCGATGAGTTTGCTATTTAGCGTGCTTTTGACTTACAGCCGTCTGTCGAATGACTCGGAGATCGTGGCACTTAAATCTTTGGGCTTAAGCATGACCCAGCTGACCTTACCAGCCATCATACTGGCCGTGGCCGCGACATTGATGTCGGCGCAAACTTCCTTTTATTTGGGACCCTGGGGGAATCGACAGTTCGAGCTTTTGATCAACGAACTTGGGCAGCAGAAGGTCGGTGCGACCCTAAAAGAGGGCGTGTTCTCAGAGGGTTTTTTTGATTTGGTTGTTTACGCCAACAAAGTCGACTCGAAGGCGGGACTTCTGACAGATGTGTTTATCTACGATGAACGAGATTCCAAAGCTCCCGTTACGATCATTGCGAAACATGGTCAGTTGGTTCGCGAAAAGACCCGCGCCGGTTTGAGCGCTCTGCTTCGCTTAAACGCCGGAAATATTCACCGCACCAACCAAAACACGTACACCAAAGTCGATTTCGAATCCTATGATATCAGCCTGTTTGATGCCTATCAGTTCTCGGAGAAAAAGAAGTCACCTCCATCAATGACTCTGGATGATCTATCGGAGGCTTTGAAAAAAGGCGATTTGGAAGACAAGGACCGAAGAAAATTAGAAGTCGAATATCATCGACGTTGGTCCCTTTCGGCCGCGTGTTTGATATTTTCATTGCTCGGAGTTGGTCTGGGAACGGTGACCAATCGCCGTTCCTCTCGGGGTGGGGGATTTGTCATATGCTTGGTCGCCCTAATTTCCTATTGGATACTCTATGTGACCGCGGAGAGCCTGGCCCGCAGCGGAACGCTCCCGGCCTACGTCGGCCTGTGGCTTGTCAATGCCCTGTTCTTGGCGGCCGCGTTGAGAGCGTTACGCGTGCAAGCCGCCGCTTAAGGTTTGGGCAGCGAGCACCCAGGCTTATTCAAGTCCACCTCGAACTGATCGGTCAAACAGGCATAAATAGATAAGACCTGTTGGCCATAACTTAGACCCTTCTCAAAATATACCTGGCCAGTTTCATCAATCTCGCACGGATTGTTGATGGTGCAGCGGCCCCCACTCTCATTTCCAGTATTGTTGATACCAATTATTTCACGGGTGCCCGAGGCCACCACGGGCGAACCACTTGTTCCGGGAATGGTTTCGCATCCAGGGCGTGAGTATCGAATGGAATCCTGACTCTCCCACCCTTCTTCGAGAAGTCGATAAACGAAGGTCTCGATTTGACATCGGTAGCCGCGACGCCAATAGCCCGAGATGACCTCCATCGATTCCCCGACGGCGGCATGGCGACTCGAGAGGACAAAAGGTCGAATTCCCGACCGAGCGCGAATCTCTGCAAAGGTTTCAGTCAGGCGATAAAGCGCCATGTCTGTTTGGGTCATCGTCGCATAGATCAACAAATCGGTTCGCACAGTGGCCGCATCACGAGCCGCGGAATTCAACAGAGAAAACCGTCGTGAGCTGGCTCTTCCGTAATAGGCGCTCCCCGGTTGAGGAAAGCGAAATTCCACGCAATGGCCATTGGTCAAAACCAGGGCCTTTGAATGGTCTGATTGTCCCTCAAACTGCACCAGTGCGCCTGAACATGAACGAAGGTCGACAATTCCTTCAAAATCAAAAGCGGCATTGAATTGCTGAGGCAAAATCGTTTGGAGCTTAGTTTGCTCATTCGGAATCGGAAAACCCCAGGCCGTCATCGCCCCGGTCACAAACATTAAAAGAACAAATACTGACTTCATTAGGACACCCTCCTTGGTCCTTTCAGATGTACTGACCTCGACTTAGGAGGGGGAGTCTAGAAGGATAGAATTGGGCCAAGGTCTAGGTAACGGGCGCAAATAGTGGGGCTCCACCATCATCAAGGACCGAATATCTTCTGCATCCCGGATCAGCTGCGCCCCGTCTCGCAAAAGATCCAAGTTCCCTTGGCCTTTGCAACTCATCGGCGAGAGCGGAACAGTGGCTAAGGTTCGGCCGAGTTCAACAGTCAAGCGAGCGGTCATACTGGTGCCACTGCGCCGATTGCATTCCACCACCAAAACACTCGAAGCGAGACCGGCGATCCATCGATTTCGGATATGGAAAAGTTGTTTGCGCATCGACTGCTCGAAGGAAAATGTGCTCACACAAGCGCCACCGGCCCCCACAATCTGAGAAATCATCTTATCCACGCCAGGTGGATAAGGGTTTTCAAGACCCGACGGAAGAACTAAAATCGTGGGCCTCTCAGTTTCCAGACAGAGGCGATGGGCCATTTGGTCAATACCGCGTGCACCGCCACTGACGAGGGCAATGTCGGAATCTCGTAGAAAAGATCGGAGTTCACGGGACATCCAAGCCAAAGATTCCCGCATCGGTTCACGACTGCCCACCACTCCTAGGACCGAGCAATCATTCCACACCGACTGCCCTTGATAACTTAGAACTAACGGGCAGCCCTCGAGGTAAGTCCAGGCACGCGGATAATCCGCCAGCCCCGGGTAAGTCCAAACCACGCCCAATTCTCTCGACCGGGCTTCCACTTTATGGGCGTACGCCCACCAGTCCTCAGCCAAATTGGCGAGCGGAGGTTGATCTAAACAAGCCAATACGGCGCCCGCATCGTTCACAGACAAAGTCGGACTTAAGAGTCGTCGAAGTTCTTCGTTACCAAAACTTCGGCCGAAAAGGGAGCGCATCAGAACTGCCCATCGATAATCCATACGGATCACCCAAGCAAAAAGGCGGCCACGCTCTACTCCATGTTATTTTGCTTTGAAGTCCGAAGTTCGAATATCGGCCGGATTAAAATTCGTCTTCCGAATCAAACTCGGAACCACCGACGTCAGAATCATCCCAACCACTGCTGCCAAGATCTTTCTCTATGTCTTTCTCATCGACGGTAGGACCCTGCCAGTCATCTTTGCCGAGCTCCAAGACCTCTCGACTCGCCCGCCGTGAATTGGCCTGCTGCACTTTATCACCTTGTTGAATGCTATCGGTCGCTTCAAGTAAAACCGCCGTGGCGTAATTCGGCGTCACTTTCACGATTCGAATCTTACCAGACGAGGCCGGCGAGAATTCCACCAGCGTGTCTTTGCGAAACTTTCGGTTCACGTAAATATCCAAGATCTGACCCACTTCGACGCCCTGGCCGGAGCCTCGATCGATAAATACAATTTCGCCCGGTCCATAGATGGAGCTCCCCTCATTCTTAGCCGCTCCTATGACTTCAGCGTCCACTGGTGCGGACGCACCCGAGACCGCTAAGCTGATTTCCTGAAGCTCACCAGGGATCACACTGTAATCTTTCGTACTTAGACCGACGGCCTTAGTTATGAGAGCCCGAAAAATATCGTACTCTTCATCCACCGCAGGCATGGGTTCACTGAGCTCGATCTCGCCGGAGATTTGGATCAGATGAACGTCTCGGATCTTTTCAATCGTCTTATTCAATCGACGTAGGACACCCGCATCCCAGACAATGAGCATTTTCATTCCCGGCTGCCCAATACCTCGTTTCACTTTGACGAAGACATACTGATTTTCCATCGGCAAAGATGATTCCAAATCAGGTTCAAGAAATTTTCCACTTGCGACAAGGCGCTCTTCCTGAACAAACGCCGTCAGATAGGCCTTTCCCAAAGGTGGATTTCGCTGCTTGAGTAGTCCGCTATCGTCGGTGACCTGAACTGGCAACTGCTTGTAAACCTGCTGCCATTCGGGAAAGCTCCCCGGAACCTTCAAAACAGGGCGTGGCGGAATTTCGGGCGGAGGAATGTCGATCAATGGATTCGCATTGGTCGAGGCTGCGAGCTCAAGGCCGGCTTCGCCAGCTTCTGAAATTCGAAACGACGGCGTGTCGTCCTCCGAGCCCAATAAAAACTGAACGGAATGACCCGGCCGAATCAGGTGAGGATTTGATATAGCGTGATTTTGCGACCATACACGGGGCCAAAACTGTCCATCCCCGTAGAGAGTCTCGCTCAGACTCCAAAGGGTATCGCCGTTTTGAATTCGATAGCTCTCTATATAACCCTCTTGAACGGGTGTGAGCCCCTGCTTAACCTGTTTTTGACGTAGATACTGGCGATGAAACTCAGCTTCCAAACGCAGATCCGGGGGATCAAAAGCCGAAGCTTTTACCGACATTTCAAACGCAAGCGCACTAACCAACCCTAAAATAACCATCGTTCGAACATCCTTGTTCAAATCGTAATTTTAATTCTTCTGCGCTTTCTTTCGAATGCGCAAATGCATCCAAGCTCTCTGCGATTCCTGGCTCCCTGGATATTCATCAATCACCATCTGATAAACCCGGGCCGCTTGATTCGGCAAACTCAACTTTTCATACGTCACGGCTTTAGCAAAAAGGGCGCTGGGCCGCTTGTTGGATCGAGGAAATCTTTCGGTGACCGTGCCAAAATCCGAAAGGGCTTGTGCAAAATTCTCATTTTGAAAATGGAGCATTCCGGTCATGTAAAACGCGTTGTCGAGATGCACACTGGAAGGATATTTTTTTTCCAGCAAACGACGTTGCTGAATGGCTTTGGAAACTTCATTTTTGCGAAAGTGCTCGACGAACCGGGAGTATACGAGTCTCTCACCTTCTGGGAAAAAACCGAGCTTCTTGGGCACGGCCGCATTCGCCGCGACACAAAAGAAACTGAGTGCCAAACCAGTACAAACCTTAGTCGTTCGACGCATTTTGACCTCCAGTTCCAATGATAAAACAGCGTGTCCTTTTTGCAATACATCTGGCGACTTACGGAGTTCAACCCAGACTGGCCTTGAGCAATGCGCTGAATTATTGGGATTTAGTTAGGAATTATCCACACAAATTGTGGACTAACTCATTCAGCCGTCCCTGGACCTGAGTATAGACGCGGCTTTCAGCGATTTGCACAAAGGTTGAGCACGCATAAGTGCATGCAATGATAACGAAATTCCCCAAAACGACGACCGGATTTTAAGTCCGGAACACGGATCTTAAATTCAGATTTCGAACCCTTTCCGATCTCTAGGTCGTCTCCTTTCTCTGCCAGAAGTTGGCCCCGATTGCATAGAGGCATGAACCTCGACCTCCTCGATTTTGCGACGCAGTACGGAGTCAGACTTTGTAAGGAAGCCATTCCCAACTCCGAATTACGAACGCTTTATGAAGGCATGGTTTGTGGGCAAACCCTTCCCAACTCGGATCACAAGCGTGTGCTACTCGACACAGGATTGATTCACGTCTTGGTCGTGTCCGGGGCCCATCTTCACTTTCTCGAGCGCTGGCTTCGCGTTCTGCCCCAATCGCTGCGGACCGCGCTCTTGTTCCTCTATTGCTGGCTTTGCGGCTTCAATCCGCCCGTCACCCGAGCCTGGATCGCCCGCATGGTCCGGCACCGCTTGGAAAATTCGGGGCAGAGATTTTCGCCACTGCAGACGGAGGCCTTTGTCTCCGTCCTGGTTTTGCTGTTGATTCCGTCTTGGTTTTCTTCACTTTCGTTTCATATGAGTTGGATGTGTGCCTTGGCGCTGAGTGTACCCAAAATTTTTCCTCGCTATCCACATTTTTCCACCTGTCTCAGTTGCTACGCCTTTTTGTTTTTCTTCATTCCCATGGCACCCACCACCATCGTCGCCAATCTCGTTCTCGTGCCTATCATTGGCATCGGGCTTCTTCCTCTCTGTCTAATTGCGATTTTCATTCCACCGCTGATTCCGCTCATGAACTCGATTTGGAATATTTTGTTTGCGGTCCTCGCAGTCTGGCCGCAGGCTTCACCGGCGGATTGGCGGCTGCCCATGGGGGCACTCGCCGCGTTGACCATCGCAACCCATCTTTTGCTTTTGATTGGAGAAGTTCATTGGCGAAGACGTTTGGCCTTTTCGTCTTCTTACTAGTGCTCGCGATTCCGACAGCGAAAGAAGGGCGCGACCGGTGGGTCATTTGGAATGTGGGCCAGGGTCAGTGGGTCACTCTTATTCGCGAGGATTCGTGCTGGCACTTTGATATGGGTGGAGAATGGGCCCCGTGGGCTCGCATTCGTAGCGAATGTCGAAGAAAATTCAATTCGCTTCAGCTCAGTCACTATGATTGGGACCATATGAATTTCGTATCTCGCGCGGGCGGGGACCTTCCCAATCTTTGTCACTTCCCGTGGCCCGCGGGCGAGGTCTCTCCGACCAAAAAGCGACGACTCAGCCGAATCCCAAAGTGTTTCATTTCTCCACCCTTCTTGGTTTGGCATCCAGGTTTGGCCAAAACAAGCAACGCCATGAGCGCGGTGAGTTTGTTCGCAGGCTTGCTATTGCCGGGCGATTCTCCCGCGGGAGCCGAAAAACAATGGGCGATGAAGAGGCTTGGCTGGGTACCCTCGGCTGCGATGACGGCCCCGCCCCTTAACTCCGCTCGTTGGCTGATCCTTGGCCATCATGGCAGTCGCACTTCCACATCGGAGCTTTTGCTGGGTCGGCTTCCTAAACTGGTCGGCAGTATTTCCAGTGCCCGGCGCCGGCGTTACGGACATCCCCACCTGCAAACTCAGATGCGCCTTCACCGCCACCGAATTCCCCTTTTGCGCACGGAAGATTGGGGGAATATTGTGATTGAAATGGGGCCTGAGTAGCCATCGGTGCGAGTCCCAGGACGGAGCTAAATCTGCAACATTTATAGGGGCCATTGACCCGCGGCAGTAAGTACCGTAAATCACTCGCCTATGAAAAATTCTATGAGACTCCTCATCGTTCTGCTGGCAGGCTTTGCGACCACCAATCTCTACGCCCATAAAGGCGAACCCT
The DNA here is from genome assembly GCA_050250515.1 of Bdellovibrionales bacterium. Classification (GTDB taxonomy): domain Bacteria; phylum Bdellovibrionota; class Bdellovibrionia; order Bdellovibrionales; family UBA1609; genus JALHOQ01. Next base: position 27,044 of record JBFWON010000022.1, read on the forward strand.
GCCAGAAAAGACTCACCTCTCAACCTCATCTCACAGCTGAGGAAAGCGAGCTTCGTGATCAAATTCTTACACTCATGATCGCGGAGGCCACCCCTAAGGTGGAGGCCCAGCAAAAAGATGCCGAACTCGCCCAGCAGCTCAGATGGACCGCGAATGAAGGCTTAGATTTGTCGAACGGGATCACCTCATTTTCGAAGCAAACAAGCCCCATTCAACTGGAAGCCCTACGCCTCGCCACACTATTGGATTCAGTCGGTGCGGAATGGAAAAAGAAAGTTCACCTGGGGAACGATCCACTCGCTCTCGATTTGGGAGCCTTTCCGCAATACGGGATCGACCGAGTCCTGGCCCATATCAGCTTCCAGGATCTTTTACTTAATGAATTGCCGAAGGAAAGATTGATGGGCGTCACATACGAAATCCGACTTACGCCGGGCCACCTGACTTCAATCAATCTACCTAAGGTCAGTGTGAGTATTCCGATGAGCCGAGGGCGAGGCAACGACAAGCAACGCTGGATCCGTCGCAATCAGGTGATTCGACGACATCGCTCGCGCTTCGATAGCCTCACTGCGCAGTACGAATCCCTTCGGTTTTTGCATACGGTGGTCAGCCTATCACGAGCCAACGCAAAGGCCGAACCGGCCATTTTCCTAGTGCCGGAATCCGAATTGGACTCTGGACTTATTCTACGACCGCCCATGAAATTCTCCCAGGTCGCGGAATTGCATTTGGCCATCGAGAGTCTATTTGAGGAGACCTTCAACGGTCACAAAGACGTGACAGTCCTTACCGGATATCAAAACGGCGAAAGCCGCAACCCCGCCGCAAGATAGTTTATTGGAACCGGACTGCGCCCCACAAACGTCATGGGCGACGTCCGTTCCGACACGCAGTCCTCCACTTAAATTTCAGATAAACACTTCTGGAGAAACCTTGAATCGTTTTGCTAAGGCTTTGACCTGTCTAAGATTTAGCTCACGCTCTCCTCTTAGAATCTTTGAAACTACTGGTTGAACTCCAAGCTCTTTGGCGAGGTCATTCTGATTAAGCCCCTGTAGTTCCATGATGTAAGCCAACATTTCGGCTCCGCTCACTGTACCACCTTTGTACTGAGTGCGTTCATAGTCTCCAACTAGCTCCGCCAGAGTTTTAAGGTAAACCTCAACGCCCTTATCATCAGGCTGTTCAACGTTGATGAAGGTTATAAGCTTCTCCACAACCCTAAGAGCCACTTCATGTTGGTTTTTGGAAGTTATAGTTTGGAGAGGGAAGACCTCAATAAGTTTCACCCACCTATCCTGTCGTGATCAGAAAAATCCTTGAGCATTTGGGCATTGAATTCAGCCCGCCACTTCACGAAAGGATATCAAACAAACCTTTTTGGCAAAGGGTGGCTTAGGCGACAACCATTCATGACCCCAGTGTACAATGTCGTGCTCTAACTTTTCCTATTCATCATAAGGCTGAATTGGACGCGCTTCTGTATCGCACAGATTCAATCCTACGAGCGATCCACGACCATTTTTTGATTCGGCCCGAGATCGAGATAAATGCTGGGCACATACCTTTTCAGTCGGAACTAGTTCCACATAATATGGTGAAAGGGCATCCATGGGTATGGAGTCAAAGCAATTATTAGAATTTACCGATGCGCATTCCCTCGGGTTGACCATGCCGCCGTAGTCACAGACTGGCTTCAATCGGACGAACACTTCATCACCCAAACTCAGTGAACATAGGGTCGGGCTATGAAATTTACTTTCAAATGTTCGCGTTCCGCCTACTTCACGAAAGGTAATCGTACAGACATTCTTCGCCACGGGTGGTTTGGGTCCAAAACACTCACACCTTAGCGGGCTGGTCTTGGCAACCGAGACTTTCCCTTCAAAGAGAACTTTCTCGGGTCCAGGTGCACACCTACCGTAAGCACAATCCGACCACAAAAGCATTGCGATAAAGAAATGGTAAAACCTCATGGCAAATGTCTCGATTCACGTTGTTCTAAAATAATCTTGAGATGTTCGATCTCCCTGGTCAACAGGTCGTCAAATCTCAGCGACCGACCTGCCTGGACTTCGGCCTTCAACAGTCTGGTTATTGAAAGAGCTTGCCCTATCTGACCTACGTCAATCGCAGTGTTTGGACCTCTTACCATCTCGACCTACCTGTCACGATCACCCGAAGAAAACCGTTTGGACGAATGCCCCGTTCCATCTGAGCTCAGGTGCTCAGATAGAGATTTCGCTTCATTTCCACAAGATACCTTGAGAAATATTTTGTTTATTTCATTGGTCAAGCTCTCTTGATAATCCGTGGCTACGGTCTGCCGAACTAAAGCCAGTAGCTGCGACTTCTCACGGTATACGAATTTATGATTGTGTCGACGGTTTATCGCGTTTTGAAGTGTCGAAATTTGGCCCAAAATGCGGGGTCTCGCATCTGAAGGGTCCAATAGGAAAGCCGAGTCGGGGAGATTCTGAACGAGTGCTCTAACTTCACGGGTTTCCAACCCTAAAGCCAAGTCTGCCAATAAGCCATCAAGTATACTGAAAATCCTGACTTGCTCTTGAGTTACAATCGAATGCATAACTCGCTTTCTAAAGGACCGATCTAAAAGTACGTAAGATGCTCTACGATCCCCATTTCGATACTTCACGCCGGCGAGGGCCGCCAGCCGAATTAAAGATTCCCTAGTCCGCTTGAAATTGTGAACAAAACTTGAAGCGGGTAGCGCTCGAATTGCTCGAATTAAGGAGTCGAACTGAGCGTCCAGCAAACTCAAGGTCGTGAGGGTGGAGCCATTTCGCTCTATAGACACGCTCACGGGTTCATCCGGCAGGGGAATTGATACTACAAACGGTCTTCGATCAGATATATCTACTGGCAATGTTTGAAAGGTAGACTTTCCGTTTCCGTCAACAGCCCTTGCTTCAATCGAAATCATTGTGGGTGGCGAGGTATGTATCACCGAAATAATAGAGCCGCCGGCACCCAAAAGCTTGAAGCCCAAATCCCCGTCTACATCGTCTAGGGTAGCCGTCCCCGTTTCGCTAATTTCGATGCTTTCAACCTCCACTGACGCGCCATTCACTAGGTATCCTGCAACAATTGCTACCTTTGGGTCTGGACCACGCGGCAAAGCGAGAGCGGAAAGCATGGCCTGATAATCAACCCGTTCCACCCAAATATCTGCAATCATGCCCGTTGACTTCTCAGCAATAAAATTTGTAAGGGTCGCATTCTTTAAAAGTCTTCTAGCCGAAATGTCGTAGCTGTTTTCGCCAGTAAGTTTTTCGTTGTGAGGCCTACCCAGTGTGTGAGCCAGCTCATGCGCCACCGTGCCCATCGCTCCTTCTGTATCCTGTACAATTATGGGCCAATCGCTTCTGATCCAAAGGCCAACCGCTTCGGCCGCCAGACTACCGAAGTAGTTTCGCTCAAGGTACCCTTGTGGGACAACGGCTACACCTTCTACGGGCGAAGATTGTTTTGCCAAATTCTTCTTTATGGATAGTAGATCCCTAATCAGACCCACCGAAAAGATTTCATTTCTACCATATTTCGCAGTGGAGGAAGATCCCAACACCCCTTCCGGCTGCGACATTTGACTACGCACAGCTCCATCGGCCAAGGGAAAAATCTTCTGAATGAAATCGGTATCGATGGTTCGCATTAGCCCGATAGCGGCTTCGTTAAACTCATGTCCATAGCATCCTGGATTCAAGTCACAGCCACGAATCGCAACAAAATCCAGATCCAACCTATGAGTGTCGATTGCCATTGCGGACTTCTGTATTGTGTCATTGCTGGGTACAATGTCCTTAACATTGAATTCAGGGGGGATTTTGCCAAATATTTCGAGCTGGTTGACTCCAACAGTAGGTGTAAAGAAAAATCGAATGAGAAGACCGTCGTCAGAGTTCGGGTCATCGCCAGCACCGCGGGTCGCCTGAATGATGTTCCTTACGGTCGGCGGATCTGTATCGTCAGTGTCCGTGCGAAGAACTGGCTCTTCGCTGCCATTGCGAAGTTTTATTTCAAGCTCCTTATCAAGTTCGACATCCGACACCATTCTGGGATCTTCAAATTGTCCCAGTCGAAGACGAGCAGCCACCATCGTCTCTTTCCCAGCCGCGAGGCGTTGTCCATCGTCGATTTCAATGAAGACAGGTTGCGCTATACGAAATCCTCTTATGCCAAAATTCATTTCTTTTGGACCGTATTTATATTCAACTTTTATCCGATAGGTAATATTGGCCTCAAGCCTCTGAGTGAAGGCCCCCGAAAATGGACCTAAGGTAAAGATACTCTGAGTCGCTCGAAGTGGGCAAGACTGAGTCAAAATGTCCGGTCCATTTTTAACCGTTCTATCGATAAACTCCCAAATGACAGGCTCTTCAAATTTGTGGATAAAAGTTTTAGACCCACTCCCATCAATCACCAATGGGCCGTTGCTCCCCGTACTCGTGGTAAAATCAGTCGTATTAAGTTCGACCAACGAATCACACATATTCAGCTCGATATCTGCAAACATAGAGGTTAGGACGATCAGCCCATCGCCGTCAGCCCGAGTCACCGAGTTCACAAAGTGGTAGTCCCATTCGATGGTTACATCCACCTGCTCCAATTTTCCCTTGCTCAAATCGAATAGTTTCAATTTTGAAAGTGCCAGCTGTTCAGGAGTAGCCAGAGGCAACTCTATATTTGCTGTATTCGACGTGGCGACTCCGGTATAGACCAAAGTATCCTCATAAATAATGGTCCCATTCTTAGGGTCATCAACCTGAGCCTGAGCATTAGACTGAAATCCCAAAGTAAGACAAGCGAACAAAGCCAGTGACTTCACGTTAATCCTCCAAAAACGTACCGAAATTGAATCGCACTGGCGCAGATCGAACATCGAGATGGGTTGGCCGGCCAAAGACCCTATCGGTTACCCCCCCGATTACTAAATAGGATCTAGAGAATTTCTCAAAATAAGTTTAGCGATGGCATCAAACTAAAACAGATGATGTCTCGGGCTTCGAGTTCTTTTGAGATTCGAGGTCAAAGGTATTTGACCTTTGCGATCTGAGAATTTCGACGCTGAAGAAGATTTGAATTGGTTCTCCAGAAAAGGATTGAAATAACTCCGGCGCGATCGCTCGACCGCGCCAACTCTCCGCAAGCTAATTTAGGCGAGACGATAGGGCTTGTATTCTAGGTCCAAGTCTTTGGCGACGGGTTCGTAAGTCACGTGACCGCCGTAGACATTCAAGCCTTTGAACAAACAAGGATCTTTAGCAATCGCCTCTTCGACGCCCATCGCGGCCAACATCGAACCATAGCGCAGAGTCGCACTGGTCAACGCATAAGTGCTCGTACGAGCCACCACACCGGGCATATTGGGTACGCAATAGTGAATCACGCCATCGACTTCATAGACAGGATTGGTGTGCGAGGTCGGTCGGCAAGTCTCAATGCAACCGCCTTGATCGACGGCCACATCCACCACCACGCTACCGGCGGCCATGGACTTCACCATCTGCTTGGTCACCAAAGTCGGAGCCTTGTGTCCTGTGATCAAAACACCACCGACAAGGAGGTCACACTCAGCCACGGACTTCTCAATATTCTGGGCGTTCGAATAAAGCGTTGTAATACGACCTTGGAAAATATGATCCAGGTACTCAAGACGATTGCGATTCACATCCAAGATCGTAACATGCGCACCAAGACCCACGGCCATCTTCGCTGCGTTCACACCGACGACGCCGCCACCGATAATGGCCACGCGACCGCGCTCCACACCAGTCACTCCGCCAAGCAGAATGCCCTTACCGCCATGATCTTTTTGTAAGTAGTAAGCACCGATTTGGGTGGCCATACGACCAGCCACTTCACTCATCGGAGTGAGCAACGGCAAAGATCCATCGGTCGCTTGAATGGTTTCATAGGCGACGGCTTTTACTTTGCGCTCACACAAAACTTTGGTCAGCTTAGGTTCCGCCGCCAAGTGCAGGTACGTGTAAAGGATCTGATTCTCGCGCATCAAATCGTATTCGTCCGGCAGAGGCTCTTTAACCTTAATAATCATGTCGGCTTTCGCGTAGACATCTTTTTTGGTCGGGAGAATTTTGGCACCCGCTTGCTCAAACTGTTCGTTGCTGATGCCGCTACCGACCCCGGCCTCATGCTCGACATAGACTGTGTGACCTTCGTGGGTCAGTTGACGAACGCCCGCCTCGGTTAGACCTACTCGGTTTTCGCTAATTTTAATTTCTTTGGGCACACCAATAATCATATCGATTCTCCTTGAGCCGGAATGTGTTCCGAAGCGCTGATTTCTATCTCTGCTTGCTCAAGGGGTCAATGGGTCAGTCAACGGAATCGTAGCTGTGGGATTCGATATAGGTGTTCGGAAGGTCGGCCCCCAGCTCAATATGACGATAACGGTCGGGGGATTCCAAAATTTTAAGCACCAGCCGATTCATCAGGTCATGCCCGGCTCGATGCAGGACCACATGACCCATAAGGGGCATCCCCAAGGTCACCAGATCCCCCAGGGCATCCAGGATCTTATGGCGGACAAACTCATTCTCCCACCGAAGACCCTCTGGATTCATAACGTCGGTATGGTCCAACACGACAGCGTTATCCAAACTTCCGCCACGGGCTAAACCTTTCGCCCGAAGGGCCTCGACATCTTTTAAAAAGCCGAAAGTTCGGGCCCGGGCGACTTCTCGAGCAAAGGTGGACTCGGTGATGTCCAATGACATCGTCTGATGGCCAATTCTTTGATGAGGAAACTCGATTGTAGCCGTGATTCTTAGACCGTTATACGGGGTCACGTAGGCGTGTTTATCCCGGTCGCCTTGCATAATCGGTTGGGTGATATAAGCGTAGCGGCGGGGCTCATTTTGCTCGGCTAGACCTGCCGCCACAATGGCCTCCAAGAATGGCGAAGCGCTGCCATCTCCAATGGGAATTTCAGGTCCATCGAGTTCAATAAACAGATTATCAATGCGAAGCGCGGCGAGAGTGGAAAGACAATGCTCAACCGTCGCCACGGAAAATGCGTCACCACCCAAAGTGGTGGCCATAGTGGTGGCCGTCACGCGATCCGCTTGGGCCGAGAGCGCTGGACAACCAGGCAAGTCGGTGCGAACAAAATAAATGCCGGTCCCCTCGGGTGCGGGACAAAACGTGAGTTTGGTCGGCTGACCGGTGTGGAGTCCAATTCCCTCCACCACAGCTCGCTGCCGAATCGTGCGCTGTAAGAACATGCTATCCCATCACTTCAAAAGACGTGCCGAAAGAGAACCTAGAGTAAGGTCTAAACAACACACGTTAAACTATTGAACCCACGTAGGTATTCATTTGGTCTTAGGTCGGTCAAGCTGGGTTTTTAGAGCACAGCTGTGGTGGAAAAACATCGATTAATTAAACATTGCGTTGTGATATTCTAAGGAAATGAGGCGAAGTCTCCTGACTGTTCTTCTGCTGGCTTCAAGTGCATTTCTCACCAATTGTGCGAGTTCGTCCTCGTCCGGCTATTTTTGGCCAGAATCAGACTCGGAGAGCACTGCCCCCGGTGCCGCCTTCACCGCCGACAGTATGCATTTTCGCAAAAGTATGCCGGAACGCCGTGAACCCAAGCCTTGGGTCTTCTATTATAAGGACTGCGCCATGAATGGCGATGCGTCCTATTTTTCCAGAACGTCTTATGACTGCTCTGGTCCCTATTACTAGGTGAAAGATATTAGGTGAAGCAGCGCGGCCCCACCCGGCCGCTTATTTACCTTCCCCCTCAAAAAGCTTAGCCTCTCTTCATCTTTTTAGAGGGGGAACCATGAAAGCTTTAGCTATTGCCTTACTTATGATTTCGTCGACGGTCACTTGGGCGGCGCCACTTCAAGCCGGTGAAACCGCTCCCTGCGTGACGCTGCCTCAGGTCGACAAAGACGGGAACAAATCCACACAATCGACTTGCGCCAGTCAGGCCAGCGGCAAAAAGATCGTGTTGGAATTCTTCGCCACTTGGTGTGGTTACTGCAAACAAAACCTGCCGGTGTTCGAATCGATTGCGGCCAAACTACAAGACAAAGCGGATTTCCGTGTTGTCGGAATCGATGAAACCACTGAGCCTCTAGAGCAGTACTTTGCCGGTCGAACGATGGACGGATACTCTTTGGCTTTTGATCCACAATTCTCCAGCGTGGAAGCCTTCGGTATCGAAGGCACTCCCAGTATTTACGTGATCGGCACCGATGGAAAGATCGTGCTCTTCCATGAAGGCACGATGGAAACGCCGGAAGAGATTCAGCAAGTTGAAGACGCCATTGCCAACTAAGATCACGGCGATCTTTTTCTTACTTCTATCTGGTTGCGCGTCGATGGAGGACATCGACCGCAGCCAAGTGAACCATGCGGCCATGGATCTTCGTGGTACGAATGATTGTGGAGAACCGTCCCCAAGCTCGGGTCTAAGATCCGTGCGTAAAGCGGGCGGTACAGAAACATGCGCCACCTGTGTACATTGATCGCCTGGTTCTACTTTGTAGGGCCACTTTGGGCCGCACCCGGGCAAATCGAAACCCGTCTCACCAGCACTTCGAGCTCGGGCACGACGGCGCTGCAGTCGCAAACCTCCACGCCGTCCGTAAGCAACTTGAATTCCATGATCAGCATTAGATCCAAGCCGTTGTTCAATGACTCTTTGGTCTTAAACGCATCGGCGACACGAACTAAGAATGATTACGCCGCCGTCATCTTAACCAAAGAAAATGGTGAACTGTATCGCCTGTCCGATTCGTTTGATAAGTCGGAAACTTCGGCCGAGGCCGGCTTGGAGTTCTCTCGCGGACCCAACACATGGACCTTGTCTTACGGGCAAACCGTCGGCGACAGTCCGTACTCCTTTAAGGGCGGCACCCTAGCCTACTCGCGAGCTTTTTTTGGCAACACCTCCGCCATCGGCGGCGAATGGGTCTCGAACACACAAGATCTACCTGTGACCTTTTACGATGACCCGTCCGACGGCTTTCAAAGCAAAGCTCGGCCGGATTCACTACGGACGCGCAAGATCAGTGTTTGGTTTGAGCAAATTTTAAGCGAAAAGTGGAAAATCCATTCGCGCCTGCTCGAGGGTCAAAGGTCGGACCGCCCTGAACATTTGGGCGTTGAACTGCGCAATGCCTATGCGCTGACCGACCGCTGGTTTGCTCGATTCGACATCGGATATCTAGCGGAACAACGCCGGCAAGCTCTTCGCGACGAGCGCGGTTACTTTGATATTTATTGGTTGGAACTTCAAACAACACTCGAACCTCTTTACGGATTTTTGGTGACGGCCTCGGCCGGGACCACGGTGGAGAGAGAAACCATTCCGGATTCACGGCCGCAAGGCCTGCGCGCCAGGCGCAGCCAATATGGACTGGATGTGTATGGTTTGCGCCTCAACTACAAAGGCCGCCGTTGGACCGCCGGACTCTTGGGGCAAGTGGGCACTTCGAACACCAGCTATCGCTCCACAAGCTATGGAGGCCATTTCATATGGGAAATTTAGTGGGTTTGCTTCTCACGTTTTTCCTCGCGGGTTGTGGTTCAAACCTTCCCACCACTTTAGGAGGAGAGGCTAAACCCCAACCGAAAGTGGAAAAAATAGAGGGCTCGGTGGTCCTCACCGATGGATCCACGCTGGACCTGGCGGGCATTGATCAGCCGCTAGTGGTGATGTTCGTCACTTATTTCTGTATCTCATGCAAAGAGGAGGCAGCCCATTTGTCCGAGTATTTCGCCGCTAAAGGAGGGCTGCCACAAAACGTAAAACTCGTTACGATTTTAGCCGGCGGAGATGCGACCAAAGCCACGCGCTGGGCACAGAAAAACAAAGTCACCTGGACTATGACCTTTGATCCTTCGGCCGAAAACTTTAAGCGGCTATGCCCGGAAGAGGTCACCCCCTGTGTGCTGACGCGCCATCCGAAAACTTCGATCGAAAAACATTTAGGAATCGTGCCTGTCGGACAGTTGGAAGCCGAAACCGGGCCGTGGGAGTATTGATATGAAATCTCGGCCCAACGGTCTTCCAGGCTTCCATCGTTTTCGATTTGTAACGATCGTGGCGGCGGTCACATGCTTGATTCTTCTCACCAAGGCGGAACCCCTACACGCCAGCCCGAGTTCTGCGCCGGACATACCTTCAAATATTGTGCAAACGGTGTCGAACGCGCTGGTTGAACATCTGACCACCTTGGATGGTGCCGCCTTTCAGGCCAAGAACCAACGAATGTTGGTTTATTATTGGGCCACGTGGTGCGTGAACTGCTTACCCAAACTGAGAACGGAGCTCCCAGCTATGGCCATCCCGGAGGGTGGAGAAATCGTCACGGTCAATACGGATAAGGACATCGATCGAGCCAAACACTTTGTCGATGAAGAATCTTTGAAACTCACCGTTTTGCGCGATGAAGGCAAACAGCTAAGCACTCCGCTTAAAGCCCATGCGGTCCCCTTTTGGGCGGTGCTCGAGCGTGAAGGCGATCACTGGAAAGTGTTGCACGCGCGCTCCGGCGGAACCGCCGAAGACATGCGCGCCGCTTTTTGGAAGTAACTTCGAGCCGAACCGGCACGAGACTATTTGAACAACGGATGGATCGCGAAGTTGGACAATTTGTCCCAAAGTAATTTGTTAGAAAAAGAAACGTCCGCGACCTGCACCTTTCAGCACCACGTACTCCGGCATTTTCTTTGCACGTTGAGTTCGCATTTATCGAGGGGGATATGTGGTTGGGTTTCTTGTTTTTCTAGGTAGTTTTGCATTTGCCGACACCGATCATCGTGTAGATTTGAAATTGAGTGAGTTGGTGAAGCCGAATGGCGCGCGCGCCCTACCTGCGAAATTTCTGGATGTAGAACTTGGGAAGATTAGCCAAGATTCGGCTCGATTTTCACCATCAGTGGTCATCAGTCGCAGCTTTGTGGAAGCCAAGAGCCAGGAGTGGGAGGCTTGCCATCAAAAACAAGCACGCTACGGTCTGTTTCAACAAGAAGACGATCAGCATATTTGGAAACGCTTTTTTGAGTTTGGCCAAGAAAACTTGGCCTCCACCCTCGAAGAGATGGAACAACGAAAACTCCGTAAAGCCAAATTAACGGAAACACCCTGGTCCGGAGACTTTTGGCCGATCGCCAATGGCATCTTGGGGGCCCGCTACTTCACTGATCTTTTCACCAATCTTAAAACTTGGCTCGAGAGATTTGAATTCGTCCAACAGCACTCGGTCGCCACCATTCTCGAGAAGAATGGCCAGACGGGAATTGATGCCCTAAGCCCAGCCGAAAAGTATGACCTCTTGGTTGGAGACGAAAAAAATGGATTCGCCCGAGCCCAGTGGGCTGAGGGCCAACGCTACCATGACGAAACTGGCAAAGTGGAAGAATGGATGGGCATTTGTCATGGTTGGGCGCCGGCCTCGTTCATGGAGCCTCGTCCACTTCATTTGGTGGAGGCCACCGCCAAGGGCGCCTCGTGGAAACTCAAACTGTATCCGTCTGAAATTAAGGGACTTCTGAGTTACAGCTGGGCCTACAATCAATATCCAAATAAATCCGTGGGGCACCGATGCAACACCAAGGATCCCAAATTGGATGAAAACGGTCGCCTGCTGGAGCCTGAGTGCTTGGACATCAATCCAGCCACCTGGCATAAACTGGTGGTCAATCATATCGGTGTGTTTCAGCGATCGGTGATTATGGATGCGACCTACGATTACGAAGTTTGGAATCAGCCGATTTGGGCTTACTCCTACTCTTACTTCAATCCACAGACCAATCGATCCACCGTGAGCTTGGAAAAGGCCAAAGTGAAACGCGAAGATTTTCCCACCGACCGATTTGCTAAACATCGCTCCCCCAAAGCCAAAACCCTTGTCGGGATTGTAATGCGCGTGGGTTATACGATTGAGGTCAGAGCCAACGATCGGCCCACCAACGGACCTGAGTATGACCATGTTCGCTGGGTCGAGTATTTTTACGATTTAGAACTCGACGATGAAAATCAACTTGTCGGCGGCGAATGGTACCAAACGGCCCACCCTGATTTTCTTTGGTCCCCCGTATGGAATGCGAAACCCACATCTCCCCTCGATAAAACTGTGGAAAAGTTCGCTTGGACCGGTGACGAAATTCCCAATGAGTGGTCTTACGCCGCCAAACTCAGCTCGCCCTATGGGATCGTGCTGGACACGATTACAAAGGCCTTAGTGGAAAGAGCCTCCACACCTTAGGGACAAGATTGGAAGCCACTACCGTTCAAGGCGGGATTAAAGAAGGCCAAAGAAAATCCGGAGGCCGAAGCCGCCAAACATTGTGAGCTCGAGTAACCGGTATACTCAATTAACAACATGGCTTTGCCCGCCGCTGCGAAGGGCGCATAGCGATCACACTCGCTGTATTGGTAACAAGACTCCGCCACGCCGAAATCAAAGTGTCCGACCAACTGGCTCACCAATTCAGGGGACCCGTGTAGACCCACCAAGAGCCCGCGCCCTCGAGCGGCCGATGCCAAGGCCTGGTCATACACTGATTGTTGCGAGGTCGTGATCGAAAAACCCGAATTGTTGGCGTACACATCAATGGCATCGAGCTCGACGCCGTTACAGCCTTTGCTAGACGCTAAGTCCAATCGCGCGGTCATAATCGGAAGAATCGCCGGGTCGTTAATATTGATCCAACGGTCGCCTCCTACGTTGTTACCTAAGGACGCCGGCGGAAAAAGAGAAGCGTCGGGGCGGCCGCTCTCATAAGCGCCGGCGGAGAAACTACAAATGACCGTTTTGCCCGAACCCTTCAATGAAGTTATTGTCGCTGAGTCGGTACCGAACAAATCCACAATGTAAACGGCTGGATCCTTTGCTGGATTCAGCGTGCCACTCAGCTGAATATAAAAGGGCGATCCCGGCTGAATCTTATTTTCAGCCACAAAAACCTGACCTTGATAAAGCAATTGATCAGGATCATTGCCGTCGATCTGAAAATCAGAGGACGAGAGATCCATCGGATTCGCCAAATCCGCGCATTCGTCTCTGACCAAACGGGCCTCGCGAGAGCTGCGGACCAAAATCCGACTCTGCACACGACTACCGTCGCTGCATAGACTCGGACCCAAGTGCACGAAGGGTTTTCCGTCATAGGGCTGGCCGCCCGAATTGGCGACTCGGACATTGTCAGAGCCAGAACCAAATCGAGATACAGAACAGTTCTGAAAAAGCATAGTGACGAAGGACATCACCACGACGAACACCATTTTTACCAATTGGCCCCCTACACTTCGATCTTACCACCATCCCTTTTCATTTTCTGAATGACAGTTTTGGTGCGATTTTTTCGCCTCAAAAGGAGGCGAAATTCGCACCGAATTTGTCAATTCTCGAGAGACCGAACTAGAATTAGTCTAGATGAAAATGAACTCGTCTCATTCTGAATTGTTGAACCAGCTCGACCACTGGGTCCGCAATGGCCAGTTGGAAGAAGCCCGTTCGGCCATGACCGAACAGGTGCTTTCTCACATTCCGCGCCCTCATCGCCTGGCCTTTGCCAAGCTCTGCCGGCGAATTGGCCTCATTTCGCACGGACTTCGAATCCTCCACTCGGTCATTCACCGTGAAAAGCAACTCGATGAGCCTGCGTCGAGTGAGGAGTTATGCGAATACGCCGTCTTGCTTTCGCGCAATGGCTCGGTGGCAGAGGCTCTGCAAATGCTCAACTCGCTTCCTACCGGACAGAATCCTGAAGTCCACCTTTTTCGCGGATTTTGCCATATCAGCAGCTGGAATTACGAGGAGGCCATTCCCGAACTCACAAATTACATTCGGCTAGAACAGGACCCTTATCGACTGTTGATCGCTGGGGTCAATATGAGCGCGAGCCTCTTAGCCGTTCGCGACCTGGCCAAAGCCGAAGATTACCTAATGGAGTGCGAGACTCAAGCCCGGCAGCAAAATTCCAAACGGCTTTTGGGTAATATTTTAGAGTTACGGGCTCAACACTTAATTTTAAGCGGAAAGCACCAAAACGCGAAAATCATTTTAGACCAAGCCGAAGACATCTTTCGCCCATCGCAAAGTTATGACCAGCTTCTGACGATGAAATGGCGGGCACTGCTGGCCGCCCGTGACCGCCAATCCAGCGAACCCCTATTACGTTTTCGCCAAGAAGCCTTAAAAAGACAACACTGGGAGAGTGTGAGAGAGGCGGACTTTTTTGCCTTGCAGATTCAATTTGAACAAGACCGCTTCGATCACCTGCTGATCGGCACACCCTGGCGCAATTACCGAAAACGGATTCAAGATGAGCTTCAGCATTTACCGAGCGAGGCCTACACGATCGGCCATCCTTTTGGCTTGGTGTTTGACCTGGAAACAGGCAAGAGTAACGAGCACTCGCTACTGGCCCCGGGGAAGAAAATCCATCAGGTTCTCTCTGCCTTGCTTGCGGATCTTTATGTGCCTTGCAATGTGGGAAGTCTCTTCGCCCGGCTTTATCCGAATGAACACTTTAATATCTACAGCTCTCCTTTGCGCGTCCACCAACAGCTGAAACGAGCCCGCCATTGGCTGAGGCAAAACAAAATTCCGGCCCGAGTTCAGCAGAACCAAGGGCATTATCATCTCAACTTCGTGGGAACCTTCGGCATTCGCATCCCCCGCGATCGATCACAGCCGAACGTGGAAGAAATCCATCTGCGTGGGCTCGAATCGTCTTTGGCCGGTGAGTTCTTCACCGTCGAAGAAGCCTGCCAACGCCTTAGTATTTCCCGTAGCGCTTTTCACCGACTGGCGCGTAAAGGTCTGGCCGATGGCCGACTCATCCGCCGGGGTGAGGGTCGCGCGACTCGGTATTTTTTGAAAGCGGGATAGTTTACGACCTCTTTAGCAATCCGTTTTGACTTTTAAATGCGCGCGGCTGAGGTCGGTGATCACACGGCCACGCGGAGTTTTTTGTAGTAACCCTTCTTGCAGTAAGAACGGTTCGTAAACTTCTTCGAGGGTGTCGACCTCTTCGCTCAGCGCCGCTGAAAGAGTTTCGATCCCGACCGGTCCACCGGCAAATTTCTCGTGAATCAAAAGCAAGATCCGGCGATCCATCGGCTCTAAACCCAACTGATCGACTTCCAACTCATTCAAAGCGAATTCAGCGAGGTCGCCGGTGACGTTGCCGCCGCCATGAACTTCGGCATAGTCCCGCACTCGTTTTAAAAGTCGATTGGCCACCCGTGGCGTCCCGCGCGCCCGCCCGGCAATGTGTTTGATGCCCTCTTCAGTTAGTGTCATCCCCAAGAGCTGGCCCGATCTTTTTAAAATCTGATGAAGCGATTCGCGATCATAAAAGCCAAGACGCTCTTGAATTCCGAAGCGATCGCGAAACGGGGCCTTTAGCAATCCGGCTCGCGTGGTCGCACCCACCAAAGTAAAAGGATTCAGTTGAAAACGCATACTGCGGGCACCAAGGCCTTCGCCCGTTACGATGTCGAGAAAGAAGTCCTCCATGGCACTGTACAAATACTCTTCCAGATCCCGGCTGAGCCGATGAATCTCATCGATAAACAGCACCGATCCTGGAGCTAAACTGGTAAGGATTGCCGCCAGATCCCCTTTGCGATGTAGGGCCGGTCCACTGGTGGATCGAAACTCAGCTTCCATTGTGTTGGCTAAAATATGGGCCAGCGTGGTTTTACCAAGGCCCGGAGGACCGCTTAACAAAACATGATCAAGAGGCTCCCCGCGCTTGCGAGCGGCTTCGGTAAAGACTTGCAACTTCCGCTTCACTTTATCTTGGCCCGGGAAATCGGCAAAGATCTTTGGCCGAAGTCCCGTCTCCACAGACAAATCTTCGGGCTTTCGCTCCCCGGTTGTTTGGCGAATCAGTTCTACATCCATGCTGATCTCCGTTTAAGCCGTTAAGCCACTCAAGCCCAGGCGCACACCCGAAGCGAAATCCGTTTCCGGCGGCATTTGACCCACAACGCGCTCCACATCGCCCAGGCGAAATCCCAAATTGACCAAAGCCGAAACAATTTGTGAGCGGGCAGAGAAATGAGAACTCGATCCGGATTCCTCACGCACCAGCTTTCCACGTAAAGACAAAACGATTTGCTCGGCCGTTTTTTTGCCAAGCTTGGGAAGTTTAGCTAAAGCCTGTGCATTGGCGTCTTCAATCCAGCCCAAAATCTGCTCCGTTTTGGCGCCCGAGAGAATTTGAATGGCGGACTTCGGCCCCACTCCATTGACTTTTAGTAGAGATAAAAACAGCGATCGCTCCACTTCAGCACTGAAGCCGAAAAGCTGTAAAACATCTTCGCGCACGTGCGTGTGAACCCAGACTTCGACAAAATCTCGTCCTTCCAAATCCGTCAATGTTTGCGAAGAGGCATAGACCTCATAGCCCACACCTTGCACGAGAAGAATAAAATGGTCGGGGTAAAATCGGAGTGGTCGGCCTTGCAAGTATCCAATCATGGTGCTCCCTGTCTCTCCGGTGATCTTTCCCAGGCTTGCCGAAGACGCTCCTGCTTGTCAATTTCTCGACTGTGCGCAATAGCCAAAGCCAGCGCGTCGGTGGCATCGAACTTCACATTTTCCACTCGAAGTCGAAGGAGTTGACCAACGATCAACTGCACATGTTCCTTGCTCGCAGAACCCGAACCCGTCACCGCCTTTTTCACAAAGCGTGCCGCATATTCATGCACTGACACCCTTTGTCCGCCGGCCGCCGCCATGCACACACCGCGCGCTTGACCCAATTTAAAGGCCGAATCGGCATTTTTGCCAAAAAAGGCTTTCTCCACCACCACGTCGGTCACCGTATGACGAACAAATATCTGCGCTAAGGCACTTTGCAATTGAAAAAGACGGCTCGCCAGCGGCAATCGAGGGGACATTTCCACCACGCCATTTTCGAGGTGCCCGACATCCGATCCGTTGTACACAATCAGACCGAACCCAGCCACAAGGCTCCCCGGATCCAACCCCAAAATCACGCGGGTCAAAGCGACCTCCCCCTTGCTCAGCCCCGATTATGGTGGGAAGATAACCGTGATGCAAGACATCCAAGCTGAGTTGATTGAGAAGTATCAAATCCTCCTCCAGAAAGATCCCAAGTCGCAAGTGTTTGCCCCACTGGCTGAGGCCTATCGCAAAATGGGGCTGGTGGAAGAAGCCTTTCGCATTGCCGTTCGCGGCGTGCAGTTCAATCCCAATTTCAGTGGCGGACGCATAGCATTAGCCAAAATTTTTTTGGACCGCCAATCATTACCCGCCGCTATTGATGAATTGGAAAAGGCGATCAGCCTTTCACCCGACAACATTTTGGCGCACTCGCTTCTGGCGGACTGATATCTCAAGGACAAACGCCCGAAAGAGGCGCTGAAGAGCTTTAAAATGGTGCTGTTTTTGGCGCCGACCAATGAAAAGGCCCTCAAAGCGGTACAAAAACTAGAGGCTCTCACCGCAGACGAATACGAAGACGATTTGTTTGAAATGAAGCCGCTTCGCCAAGTCGACGCCCTTAGCACCGA
>JBFWON010000023.1:0-43828 GCA_050250515.1 Bdellovibrionales bacterium
TTGGGTTGAATGGCGCGACGAAGATCATCCAAACCCACTCGGCCTTTTGCATCGACCGGTAAGATGGTCACTTCAGCCCCAAAATCCTTCGCGGCCTCACAGACCTCAAGGACCGCTTTATGTTCAGTGGCCTGGGTGATGACGTGGGGACGTTGGCCATGAAATCCTCGGACCACACCTAAAATTGCCAGGTTGTTGCTCTCCGTGGCGCCCGATGTCCAAATCACTTCGCCGCTCTTGCAATTGAGCAGACGACTCACCTGTTCACGTGCCTTTTTTACAGCCATCTGAGATTGCCATCCATAAGCGTGGGAATTTGAGGATGGATTGCCGAATTCGATGCCCAAATAGGGTTCCATGGCCTCTTTCACCCGTGGGTCGACGGGCGTGGTGGCATTATGATCCATGTAAATCGGCATTTTTGTCGGCATGTTTATTACTTTTAGTTTTTGCTTGAGAATGGAGCTATCCCTTCTGCCATGCATTATGGGAGAATGTCCCAGTGAAACCGATGATTTCAGTCGAACGCCATTTTACTAGCTCTGGCGAAGATCCATTGGCCTCTGTCTCCTGGGAGGGGCACGATGTACCCGCCCCCCAGTTTTGGTCCGAGACCGCCGTACAAATCGCAAAGGATCGTTATTTTCGCCGAGGCGAGAAAAGTGTAAGCGAGCTGGTCAAGCGCGTGGTGAAGGCCGTGCAAAAAGCCGGCGAGTGGCAGGGCTATTTGGGGGGCTCCCAGTCCTCAGCTTTTGCTGATGAGCTTTCTTACATTTTGATTCACCAGTTGGCGTCTTTTAACTCGCCGGTTTACTTTAACGTGGGACTGTTTTCTGAGTATGGGGTTTTGGGACAAGCCGAAAATTTTTATTTCGATCTTGAGTCGCAACAAGTTCGGCCCTTGTCCTCAGCCTATCTGCATCCCCAGGCCTCCGCCTGCTTTATTCAAAGTGTCCGTGATGATTTGATTGGCATTTATGATTTGATCAAATCGGAAGCCAAACTGTTTAAATATGGATCGGGTACGGGGACTAATTTTTCTACGCTTCGAGCGCGGGGCGAATCTCTCGAGACCGGTGGAGTGTCCACGGGCATGTTGTCTTACCTTGAGGTCTTTGACAAATCGGCCCACGCGATTAAATCCGGGGGCACTCTAAGGCGCGCTGCTAAAATGGTGATTGTGGATGCCGATCATCCGGAAATTCTGGACTTTATCAATTGGAAGAAAAATGAAGAACGTAAAGCGCGCGTACTTGTGGCGGCCGGATACTCTTCTGGAATGGACGGCGAGGCCTTTCGCTCGGTCTCTGGCCAAAACAGCAACAATTCAGTCCGTGTAACCGATGACTTTATGAACAAGGCCTTACGCGGTGGCGATTGGGAGCTGATGGACCGGGTGAAAAAGAGAGTGGTGAAGACTCTACCGGCGGCAGAAATTTGGCAGGCGATAGCGGCCGCCGCATGGGAGTGCGCGGATCCCGGCGTTCAATTCCACGACACGATTCAACGCTCACATATCTGTCCAGCATTTGGTCCCATTCGGGCAAGCAATCCGTGCAGTGAATTTATGTTTGTCGATGATTCGGCCTGCAATTTGGCTTCACTCAACCTGGCGAAATTTTGGCGCGAAGGAAAGTTCGATTGGACTTCGTTTCGACATGTGGCCCGGGTGATGCTCTTGGCGCAGGATATTTTGGTCGACTATGCGTCTTACCCGACGGCGCAAATTGCGGAGAACTCCCATCGTCTTAGGCCTCTTGGCCTTGGCTATGCGAATCTAGGTGGTTTGTTCATTCGAATGGGAATCCCCTACGACAGCGCGCAGGCCGAGGACTGGACTTTGAAAGTGACGTCGGCCCTTCAGCTCGCGGCACTTTCTACCTCGGCCGAATTGGCAGAAAAACAGGGGGCCTTTGCCGACTGGTCCCCGAACCGAGAGGCCGCCCTGCGAGTTTTGGATCGGCAGGCGCGACTGGCGCGTGAAAAAGGAGTTTGGGCCGACGAATTTGAAGCCTGCTTGAAGCGAATAGAGAAATCTGGCCTGCGCAATGCTCAGGTCACGCTGATTGCCCCTACAGGTACGATTGGCTTGCTGATGGACTGTGACACTTTAGGAATTGAACCGGACTACTCGCTTCGCAAGCAGAAATTTTTAGTGGGTGGTGGACAAATGCATTTGTCCAATCAGGCTTTGCGTGAAGGACTAGCAACCCTCGGTTATACCGGTGGGCAAATTGATCCGATTCTGTCATTTGTTGCCCAAAGAGGTCATGTCGTAGGCGCACCTGGCCTGAAACCTGAACATTTGCCTGTGTTTGATTGTGCCGTTCCTCCTTCAGGACATCTTGAGCGATGTGTCTCGCCGGAAGGCCATTTACGGATTATGGCCGCGGCTCAGCCGTTTTTAAGTGGGGCTATTTCAAAAACCGTCAATTTGGGTGTCACAGCGACTGTGGATGATGTGAAGTCCATTTTCAAAATGGCTTGGGAGCTTGAGCTCAAGGCCATTTCGATCTACCGAGATGGCAGCAAGGCGATTCAGCCTCTGTGCGCCGAGTGCTAGTTCTTGATCCAAACAGCGAGTTGCGATCCAATTGAGTAGATGAGCCAGAAAGACACACAATTTCGAACTTGGTACGACTTTGACGTTCTTGTTATCGAGATCTCAGGGCCGATCGATGAGCGAACTCGTTTTCAAGAGCTTCCGAAATCGGATAAAATGCAAATTATGTTAGAGAGATTGACGACTTTGAACTCTCCCGGCATCCGCACTTGGCTTTTATGGATGCAGACATTTCGCGAGGCGACCTCAGTGAGTTTGACCCATGTTCCAGTTATCATGGTTAACGCTATGGCATCGGTGGCCGGATTTATCAGGAGTTTTATGACGGTGGACTCATTCTATGTGCCTTTTTACGATGATGAAACGGGGGAGTCGACACGGTTTCTCGCCATTAGGGGAAAACACTACGGAAACGCTGGCAAGTTAATGTTGCCAGAAGTTAAAACGAGCACCGGCAAGCCCATGGAGTTGGATGTTTCCCCGGAAGTTTACTTTTCTTTCTTAAAACAATGAAGAGTGTTTATCATCAGTACGTCAATTTATTTCCTAAACAAAGCCACGATAAGCTAAAGCCTATCCTCGACCAAGTGGCCGTACTCCGCTATCCAATGGATAAGAAATCCTTCCCATCAGCCCGCCCCCAAGAGACGGTGGTGGTCGTCGATGGCGCCAGATTAATCGATGTTTTGAATTTAAGTGGCTTGGGGTTCGAACATATTATTCAGGCCAAACGAGAAGACTTTGCCAATGAACTGTTGGCGTCCAGTTTAATGTGTGTCCGTCCGGATTCCTTTCGAGCCAATCCGATTCCCTTTTTTTTAGGGGGCTTTGGCAGTTTTGACGCAAAAATGAATCAGGACAATCACTTGATGATGCGGTTTGGAAAGCCGAGTGAGAAGACTGTGACCATGGATTGGATTGCCGATTTCTTAGACGGAAATGCCAAAGCCAAAACACTACGAGATTTAGTGTTGCAAGTCGCGGATGAGATGATGACCAACGCACTTTTTAATGCCCCCGTATCGAAAGGGAAGACCCATCTCTTTAAGCACTTGCCAAGGGATGCGCCAGTTGAACTTTCTTCTCGAATGGCGCCCACAGTTTTTTTGAGTCTAGTGAAATCGAGGTTGGTCATTGGCTGTAAGGATGAGTACGGAACATTGACCCAGAAGCAGCTTCTGACCCACCTAAAGATTTCGAGTACTCAAGGCAAAGCCGTTCTTCGCCCGGGCGGAGTGGGTGGAGCAGGCCTCGGCTTTCGATTACTGATTGAGAATTCTTCCAATTTTTATTGTTTGGTAGAAAAAGGTCGCTTTACGATCGTGGCCTGCAGTTTTCTGCTCAAGGGTTTGCGGGCCAATCGAAACACGCCCAAGCACTTCCACGCCAGCTTCGGATAGTATCTAGTTGAGTACACCGATCTGACACCACCTCGGCAGAATGATTTTCTGCACCACTCGATTAGTTAAACTAAGTTTACAAAAATCCCAAAACTGGTGCCGAGATCGCACCACTCGACCTTGGAATGGCCTTTGCTATTTCGTTACACGTTGGTTCGTGTGTCACCAGTGCACGCGAATAAATTTAGGGGGAGGGGGAATTCATGAAACGCTCATGGGCGCTTGTGGGACTATTGTCGTCGACGGTAGTCTTTGCGCAAACTTCGACGGCGCCGCTACCGGCGCCACCACAGACTAAAGAGTTAGAACCGCCAGCCGCCGTTTCGGTTAAACAGGAGGAAACTCCTAAGAAGGTCGAGCGAATTGAAGTCACGGGCTCGCACATTCGTCGAATGGCGGTGGAAGGGGCTTCACCGATTCAAACGGTCACACGTAAAGATATAGAGAAGACCGGTTACACCTCGGTCTCAGATGTATTGCGGGACACCGCTGGAAATTCCTTTGGTTCTCTGCGAGAGCAATCGGGCAGTAATGCGGCGGGCGTGGCCCATGTGGATCTGCGTGGATTAGGATCCTCTAGCACTCTTGTCCTATTAAATGGACAAAGACTTCCCACGGATGCGGTTACGGGCGCGGTGGATTTGAATTTGGTCCCGATGGCGGCGGTCGAGCGCATCGAAGTTTTAAAAGACGGCGCCTCAGCCACCTATGGATCGGATGCCTTGGGTGGAGTGGTCAATATTATCACGCGCAAGGATTTCAGCGGAACCGAAGTCAGTGTGAAGCAAACCCTTCCACAACAAGATGGTGGCCGAAAACGAGATATCTCCATTGTGAATGGAATCAATCGTGGTCGTTTAAACATGGTCAACGTTCTTCAGTATCGAGATCAAGAGGTCATTTACTCTCGTGACCGAACGGGCACAGACGGCGGCGTAAGTTTGACCGGCAGCCCCGGTAGCTATCGTGTAAACGGTGGAAAATGGATGGCCGATCCTAACTGTCCCGCCGATCGGATTGTACATCTGCCCAGTGGGGATTACTGTACCTATAAATATTCGGATTATTCGACGGAGTTGCCCGAGCTTCAACAGTTGAGCCTTTTGTCCGAGACCAATGTCGAAATGTCCTCGCGCGTGCGGGCCAAGGTCCGCTTGGGTGGAACGCAAAAGAAAGCCAAATGGTCTTTTGCCCCAGCACCAGACACGTTTACGATAACGCCCGCGACGCCGTTGCCTGGCACCACAGCGGGGCAACCGGTGCAAGTGCGCTACCGTCTGACCGAGCTTGGAACACGTGACACCGAAGTCACCACTTATTCGTATAACGGATTACTTGGCACCACGGTCGATGTGGGGCGCGGTTGGGAAGTGGAGACCAATGTCTCGCACAATCGAGTTATCAACCGGGACGAAGGTGTCAACGGTTACGCTTTGACTAAAAACATCGAAGATGCGGTGAATTCTGGTGACTTCAATCTGACAGCACCAGACGGCCAACGAGGAAGTCTTGAGGGTGCGCGCTACAAGCCACTTGAGCAAATGTCCTCTGAGCTCAGCAGTGCGGACATCAAAGCCCGTGGTGAGTTTGGGCATCTGCCTGCCGGTCGATTTGGTTTGGCTGTTGGAACCACCTTCACCTTTCAAAAATACAAAGACCAGTTTGATGACAAGTCAGTGAACGGCGAAGTCTTTGGTAATGCGGGAAGCTCCGGTGGTGGTCAGCGCGACACCAAGGCTGTCTACACCGAACTGTCCATCCCTGTGACGAAGAAGTTCGAAGTCACTGTCGCCGGTCGTTACGACAAGTACTCTGACTTTGGCGATACGGTGAATCCGAAATTGGCCGCTCAATATCGTCCAAGCCGTGCATGGTTACTGCGTGGTTCGGCCGGAACAGGATTCAAAGCGCCTTTGATGCAAGATCTTTATGCGGCCCGGTCCGAAGGCTTTCCCACTTTTATCGACCATGTCGCGTGTGCGGCGGAGCGCGCCGCGGGTGGAAACACACCAAGTTGTACGCCACAGCAGTATCAAGTCACCAGCAGTGGAAATAGCGGATTGAAAGAGGAAAAATCTTTGTCCTTAAGTACCGGTGCGGTCTTTGAGCCGACGCGCAACTTCAACATCGGCTCGGATCTTTTTTACACCCGCATGAACAATGTGGTCGACATCGATTATGGTGATGCGATGAAGGCCGAAGCCAAGTACGGTCAGCAGTATTTGGCCGATCGAGGCGTGATCGTCTCTCGAGATTCCAACGGTTACATCGACAATATCGAAGCCCCTTTGCAAAACTTGGCGAAAAGAGAATTGATGGGCCTCGACACCAGTACGTCGGTTCGGCTGGGCAAAGTCGAGTTAAGCAACGAGTGGGCCAAGCTCTTTTATTTTAAAGAAGAAGGCTTTGCCGGTGTGGGATACACCAACAAATTGGGCGATGCGGGCAAACCGGGCTGGCGAAATGTGGCCTCGGTCTCTTACACACCCCAGTTTCGTCACACAATTTCAGTTGATGCAATGACGATTCCCGGTCAGAGAAAGCTCGATCCGGAAGCGGGAACCACCAAGACCTACACGACTTGGGGTATGCAATACAACTTCAAGTGGACGAAGGCTGCGACCCTCACCGCGGGTATTAAGAACTTGGCGGGCTCGACGCCACCTATTGATGAGACCAATACCACTCGCCCGATTGACACTAGTTTGTACGATCAAGTGGGTCGACAGTACTACACAGGCTTGAAGGCGACGTTCTAAAAGGAGGCTAAGGTGACATTGGCAGCTCGAGTTTTTTCACCTAAGTCTGGATTGGGTTCGATCTTTTACTCGGTGGGAGTGCATGCGATCATCGCCGCCTCGGTAATCTATGGTCTTCGATTTCAACTGGCGCCATCGGCACCGGTCGAAGAGTATGTAGACATGGATTATGAGGTATTGGAAGCACCTCCGCAGGCGGCGCCTCCCAAAGTGGTGGAAACGCGAACCGAGGAGTTGCAGGACCAGAAGAGTGAAGTGGTCGGCACCCAAGAGAAAAAAGAAGAAAAGGGTGAGGGGACGCAAGTGCAAAACACACCTCAGCCGACCCTTCCCTATTACAAAATCAAGCCCAAGTATCCGCGGGCGGCTTTGCTCTCGGGAACCGAGGGCTGGGTGATGCTGGTAATTGATGTGAATGAAAAAGGCGAGGTCGAAAACATTCGCGTGGTCGATGGTGAACAACGAAATATGTTTCAAAGCGAAGCCAGGCGGGCCGTGGAGCAGTGGAAGTATCGGCCCTTTGTAGACGGGGAAGGCCATCCCGTTCGTAAGGTGGATCACCAAGTGCGGGTGGATTTTCGCCTGACCGATGAAGAAGAAGCAGGAAGTTAGTTTTAACAACATTACTTTGGGGGAGAGAGTATGGAAACACTATTTAAAATTGCCGAAGGTTCGGCCCACGGAATTTTGTATCTTATGGGTGTGATGAGTGTCGTCAGCGTGGCCATTATGATAGAGCGGTACTTTGCGCTCCGCCGAATCGGCAAGTCCAGCCGAGGAATGGCGACCGGTTTTAAGGTGGCCATTGCCAACCAGGATCTCAATCAGATTGAAAAATTGTCGTCGGATGAAAGGTCACTCGAGGGTCGAGCGCTCGGTTACGGACTGACCTATGTCAAGAATCACGGGGCGAGCGGCTTGGATGAGCTCTTCAATTCCTTTAAAACAGTCGAGCGTCCGGCCTTAGAGAAGAACTTGAATCTGCTCGGCACCATTGCCTCCAATGCGCCTTATGTGGGGCTGCTCGGCACAGTCATGGGGATTATGAAGGCCTTTAATGATCTGGCTCACGCCCCGGGACAAGGCAACGAGGTCGTAATGGCGGGTATTGCACACGCACTTGTCAGCACGGCGATTGGGTTAGCCGTTGCCATCCCGGCGGTGGTGGCCTTTAACATTTTCCAAAAGAAAGTGGGCTCGGTTTTGAACAATATCGATGCGGCCCGCGATCTTTGTGTGGCCTACACAAAAAGTCGTGGAGTTCCCCATGGCGGCTAAAGCGTCATCCAGTAACGATAACGGCTCCATTGTCGAGATCAATGTGATCCCACTGGTGGATATCATCTTGGTGGTGCTGATCATCTTTATGGTGGCGGCGCCCTTGGTGATGCAACCGAAGATCGACATCAATTTGCCTAAGGCTTCGAGCGCGCAGGTCGAGCGTGATAAAACACCGTTGCGTGTTGTTTTAGGCAAACAGGGCGAGTTGTTTTTGAATAATAAACCTGTGACGTTGGAAGGCTTAAACACGGAGGCTCAGGCGGCCGTGCACGTGAATCCAGAGGTCGGCGCTTTATTGGTCGCCGACAAAGATTCGACCCTTGAGATGGTCACTGAGATCGTCGACGCCGTCAAAGGCGGAGGAGTAAAGAAGGTGGCTTTCAGTATTCAGAAGCGGCGGTAGGCGACTAGCCTTGCTGTGCTAGCCGATCATCACGCCGCCTTCTTCTTTTTTTGATCACTCGAGAGTGACTTAGGCTTCCAATCTGAATCAGGTCTAAATTCGCTAAATTCAATTGACGGTAGAGTCAAGACCCGTGGAAAGCTAAAATCAGTGGATCGTAAAAACGTGCACCAGATGTGGTTATCCGCTGAATCGACAGGCTGCGCCGTTCAAGATGGAACGGGCTGAGGAGCAGAGTTTATCTTTAAGCTACAGGGAGATTGTCCCCAAAAAAGCCGTTAAATTATAGTAAATCGTGATCCATTCATTTTGGGAAAATTGTGGGATTCAACTTCACAAGTTCCACTATGTCTACAAAAACAGAAGTCGATTGAGACGCCCCAATCGGCAAGCCTTCGGCCGCATAGGCGGGTACTAGGACAAGACCTCTTGCGGTTTCGAGAGTGACAACATTTCCCTCTTTTTTGATCGGGCGTCCGTCAATTCGAATTGTTGAGCGAACCATTGACCACGAAATGTGCGGGGGTAGAAAAAGGAGAGCAAGAATGGCGATTCGGATCATTTTACAATTTCCTCCTCGGAGGACTCTTCGGAAGGCGGCACAAGATCGCCTCCACGAGGTTTTTGTGAAAGAAAGATGTCCTTTTTTCTGTCATAGGCAGATTCGTTGCCGACCAAGCGGGTAAAATTGCTGGCTAGGGCGCAAGTTTTGGCGGACGGACATTTTCCGTCGGAACCGGTGTTGCAAACGACATCGGCGAAAATTTTGATTAATTTAGACTCGCAGCTTACGGACCCAATGCACAGAGAGGGAGATTTGGTCTTTCTGTTTTTACACTCTGACGGAGGTTTGGAGTAAATCATCGGCTGTCCCAGGATTCCTTCTGTCGGAGTTTCATAGGAAATGGGACCTCTATCCCTAGCATAGACAAAGTAGACGATTTGGCCTTTTTCATTCATTCGACTCTGAAGATAGTGTCCTCCTTTATTGGGAAAAGTTTCGCTCAATCTTTTTGGATGAGGATCAGGCACTTCTTCTCCAATAGAGAATAAGTAAGAGCATTTTGAGCTTTCGAGAAACCTATAGGCTGCCACTTTTTCGGCCGTGTCTTCAAGAACCCACATTTTTCGTACCTTCACTTCAACATCACCTGGTTCCGCGATCGCTCTCGTAGCGCAAAATCCGAAGAAAGTAATTGCCGCAATGAATATCATTTGCCCCTCTGGCGTTGCGCGTACCGTCGATCATAGAAAATAGAGTACCCAATCAAGCCATCGCGGAGTCCATGAAAGACCAATTGGGAAGATTGCGCGCATACTTTTGCCGATGGGCAATGGTTCGAATCGCGAGCCCAACAGACCGTATTCGAAACCATGAAGTTCATGATCGAACTATGACAATAGACTGTCCCTACACATGCGGGCTTAAACTTTTCTGTCTTCGTGGGGCAGGGGTGAGGCACATCGATGATTTCGGGCGTGAACGTGTCCAGAACGCTATGCTCATCTCCAAACCGGGTGTAATGGCATTTGGTTGTTTCGGCTTCGAGCAATTTTCTGACGGCATTGCGATCTGACGCGCTTACCTTTTGGGATTGTCTGGTGCCCACAGGTGAAAAACCGCCTCCGTTGACGACTGAAGTCGGCGACGCGGTTGAACAACTTATCAGCCAAGAAATCAGCAAGAGCATATCTACAAGGTTACTTGACTGATCTCGTGAGAACTAGGCTAGATCACTCTAACGATCATGGTCTAGGCGATCGGCGGGTAATCCATCTTCATCACAGTCGAAAGGCTTGGCCGCATTTTTGTGCTACGGGTCGCATATGGCCAGGCCTTGCGCGAGTGAGAAAATTCGAGCGGACCAGTCCTGAAGACCATCGGCTGCGGTCAACTCAAATGCCCATATTGAGTGTCCTATTCTCGGGGACGAGCCTTACAAACATTGCGGAAGTGCATTCAACTGAACGAATGGGAGGCCCTTGGTTTCATTCAATATGGGCCCGAGCGAACGCGAAACCTGCCCGAGTGGTTGAAGCTTTGATGTACGAATGGCCCTACCGGTCCAGTGTGTCTTCGCAACGCTTTTTTCGAACTAAAACGGCGGTGAGTGCGCCGCCGCTGGCGACATTCATCTTTCCCTTGGTTAAGCGAGCGTCGGTGTTTCGTCCCCATAGAGGTCCAACGATGATCTTTTTTTCGCTGACGAAGGCGAGGGGCCTCACGTCCGAAATGCGACCGCACATCGTAGATGGTTGAACGAACTCTTGGGCCAAATAGCTCGAGGGGTTGTTTTGAATCACAGACTGGGAACTTTCGAATTGCCTCTGCGTAACATTGGGTCCGACCCAAATGCCGTCGCCGCACCGGCCATCAACTGGTTTTAGTACCCAACTGTTTTTATCTGCTAGTACGCGGTTCATCAGTTCCTCTTTTAGAGCCCCATTTCTCGCCGCAAATTGAAGAGTTCTGAGATTTTTCAGAATCGGTTTTTCGTTGAGATAGAGAGATATTAGGCCAGGGATGTATGTGTAGAGTTCTTTGTCGCTTAGAAAGTCAAGGCCCGGAACTGAGCTCGAGCCGACTCGGCCGTCAAGAATGGCAGCTGTCAGGCCGCTAGTGTAGAGAGGCCTTTTGGTAGATTGAAAATCCACAATCTGATCCAGTAGGTCACGCATCCTCTCCATATCGGGTAGGCCAGTCTGTGGGTGAGTATGATTCAAAATTTCTTTCAGCGATCGGCGATCTTGAATGGAACCCACTTTTAGGCGACCAGCCAATATTTCTTGCGCTTGCAGTAGGTAGAATCTGTCCAGGTTAGCAGGATGAAACAAATCATTCTGAGCCAGTTCGTTGAAGGTCAGGATGTATCCGACCTTCTCTTTTTTGCCTCCGGCTTTCGACTGAGTAAATACTCCCGCGCTGTCAATTTTCAATTGTGTACTCGATCGCGGAGTCACGTATTCAATTCCGAGTGATTCTAGAATCGGTTTTAGTCGAACGGGCTCTTTTACACCATAGGGTGTGGCGAAGAAAGCAATGGCCTTGCCGCCTCGTCGTTTTGCCTGAGCCTTGGCAAAAGCCACGACGTCGGCGAAGAATTCCCGTGGAGCCGATCCGATATCATCTGGATTGATTTCTGGATGACGCTCAAGAATGAGATCATAAGACATCTGGACATCTCCAAATCCTCCGACAAATCCCGTGTTGTCTTCGAGAACCACAAAATCGCCATTCGAGTTTCGAATTAAGTCAGGGCCATAAAAGAACGTCAGATTGTCGAGATCCTGAAGAAAGCCAAGATGGGGGCTATCTAGATTGCGGCCGAGAATTTTGGCCATGACCTTTTGTGGGATCAGGGATTGGTAGCGCGTTCCTCCGGAATGGATGTCGCGGGCCAAGGCCAAGAGGGCTCTTGCCCTTTGCTGTACGCCCTCCGTGATTTGGGTGTACTCCTCTTCCTGGAGGATCTTAGGAATGTCATCGATGGCGTTGTCCAAAGAGAATCGGCGATTGGAGTAGTCGCGAAAGGCATTGCGGTCAGACTGAGTAACTGATTCGAGATACGGGGCCAATTCTTTGTACTGGGGTCGCAGTCGTCCCTGCCGATCATAGAGCTCGTCATAGGCTTGTGCTTGCGCTCCAGAGTCTTTTCCCCAAGCCAAGGAAGTGCCGAAAATGGTGCCGATAAAGAGGCTTGCAATGACAAAAACAGGCAGGACTTTTCGTCTAACTAATTGAAACTTCATGAATACCCCGTGACTTGCAAACCAGGGGTGCAAGAGCAGTTCCGGCCTTGAGCTTCGCCCCACAATATCTACTCCAACCACTTCCCAAGGTCGCCCAGTGCCAACTTAACCGCCGGATTCAGCAACAGTTTACCGCGGGCACCAACAACAAGGTGCTGACTTCGTAGCGTGGGACTCGAACCCATTCGAACAGTGAAGGATAACTGCACTAATTTCATGATATCCGAAATTTCCAGCTTGCCGTGAAATCGGCTGTGGCTTTTGATCCTTTCTAGAACTTGTTTAGAATCGGATTGGCCAGCAAGAACTAATTCTAGGTCAGCCCGGCTGCTTAGAAAGGAAAGCCACTCAAGCTCGTCCAAACTGAAATAGGATTGGGAGGCCAGGTCTCTTCGGCTCACTTCGTCAAATCGGTTCAGCAACATGGAGAGATAAAAAATCTTTCGAAAGTCGATTCTGTATTGGTGCGAGATTCGAGCAAAATCAAAATGTTCACTTTGATCTTGATAGACCTGAATCATTTTTCGAACTTCTGATCCCTGTAGCTTTTCCCGAATCCTTGGATCCCGGGAAAACAGCGCAAGAATTCGCTCAAAGTCAGGATCTTTCTTATTCAACTCGTTGCGAATCAATTCTTTGGGAATTTGAAACTTTCTCTGGCCCAGTTCGTTTTCATATCGAATCGCATGGGCGGCTGAACCATTTAGAACATCTACAGGCTTTAAAAATGCAGCGACTCTCAAGAAGTCCTCAAAATCCTTCATTCTAAGTGCCATTTCAAGAGGTGAGGGAAAACTGCCATAATTGTCGGCCCCTAAGTACATGCGTGGCCACTGATCGACTGGAAACTGAGTCTGTACTTCGAATTCCGTGATTTCATTTGTATCGGTGGCGAAGTACGAAGCCCAGTTGGGAATAGGGGTAAAAAACACAAACGGGGAAGTTTCGGTTCGCCCGGCAAAGGCTTTGATTAAGAACTCTTCCTTACTGAGCCTCTTAAGGCTGTTCGGAAGGCCCCAACCCGTTATCAATGAATCTTTTAAATTTTCAATCTCTGCAGGATCGTTCGCCCAGTGGAGCCGGATCAAATGGCACTCGTAGCCCCCGCCACGAAAAAAATGGGGCCGCGAGTCCTTGTAGGCCGCTGCAAAACGGGCCGTGGATTCAGAGCGATACCCTGAGCTGCGCTTTTCAAGTCGACCATCTGGATGCCAAATTACATAGGTCTGATTGTCCAGAAGCCTTTCAAACTCTTCTAGAGGCGGAAATTTGTTAGTTCCTTGGGCAATGATAGCGAATTGAGATTTTGAGAGGAACATGCCTAAGTATAGGGTAGCGGCGTTCACTCCAATGATTTTATGCTGAGACCTTTTTAGCAGCATGGCGCGGTTGTCATGAATCCAATCAAAGGACCGAAGGTTGTAGTCGTCTTTTTCTGCGGCGTTGATCAGTTCGGGCGATTGGAGATTGCCGACCACCGTCCTAAACGGCAGCACTTTGTGTTTGTAGCCGGCCATGTCCTCAGCTTTTCGTGCCTCGTCCAAAGAATGGAAGATCTGACCCGTTAGAGGACCTTCGCAGTCCCCTAAATCGGCAGCATGGGATGTCCAAATTGGGCAAACCAGCAGGGCCAGGACGCAAATAGCGACATTACGGCTCCAAAGTCTCTTCATGAGGGTTGGATTTGCAATAATATTGCCGTCGATCGCTACTTTTCGCGGGAGGTGGCATTTACTGCTAAGAAACCTTTTCCTCGTCTCGGTCAGACGCCACCAAGCTCAGGTCGGCAGTATCACTAACAGAGGTGATCTTGAGTGAGGGCTCCGAGCCTCCAACCGAGGGGCCTTTCCATTTGCCACCAAACCAGGAAGAAGGCGACCACATACTTTGCGATTTTGGCAAAGCACTGGCAGTAAAAGTGCGACTGATCAAGGCCTTAATGTCTCGCGTGATTGAGGCCACGGCTTCCGCTTGAATATTGTCAGAGCCTTGACTCAATAAAATGGTGGGTAGCCCTGAATCGAGATTCTTCATCAACTGTTTGATATCGTGACCACGGCGCTCGGCATCCATTCGATTTTGGATGTGCCAATTGCGCTCAAGGCGTTTGCGCTCGCTTTCTCGAATTTGGTGAAGCTGATCCTCGGTGGATTTGCGTAACTGGGCGGCTTCACGCTCGGCCTGCTCTTTCATTTTGGCTGCGGCACTGCGAGCCTCATCGAACAGCAATTGGTTTTGCTGGTGTTGCCTAAGTAACAGATCATCGCAGTGCTTGCGTGTGTCGCTGCGAACGGCTTCGGAGATTCTTTCGGTCTCAAGCAGGCGGGCCTGCATGATGGCGTCGGCCTTTTTATGAGCTTGATCAAAAATCTTGGCGGCTTCCCGCTCTTCTTCGCGGCGCGAAGCTTCTTTGATCGTGTCCGCTTGAGTTCGCGCATCATTCAAAATTTTCGAGGTCTCCTCAAGTCGGTCTTTGGCCGCCTGATTCTTGGCCTCGTGAACGATTTTAATCGCTTCGTCCTTCGCTTCGATCAGTTTTCGCGCGGCACTCTCTGAGGCCTCATTCAACATGGTCTGAGCTTTCTGATGATTGACCTTGAAGAGCTCCATGGATTTACTTTCTGCATCCAAGACCAAGGCATTCGATTGAGCTTCGGCCTTTTGCTTGAGCCGCCGATAGAATTCCTGGCCGGATTCCTGCGCCCGCTGTTCGGCGGCCAATCCGTTCAAGCGACTGGTTTCCAGAATGCGGGCGCCATCGGCGTGGGCTTGGCTTACGATATTTTGTGCTTCTGCATGGGCGAGAGAAGTGATCTCAACCGCCTCACGCCTTGCGTTCTCAATTTTACTATTCATTTTAGAGTTCACTTCACGAAAGAGGGCCGTGGTTCGCTCTTCGGCTCTTTGGCGAATGTCTTGTGCTTCGAGATTGGCTCTTTCCAAGAGGATTTCCGCGTCTTTCTTCGCTTTCAGGCGAATTTCCTGATCGGCGCGCTTGGCATTTTCGATCACTTCTTGCGACTGGCGCTCAATGGCCGCTTTAATTTCAATCGAATCTTGGTGCGCTTGTTCTAATATTGATTCGGCATCCCGCTGTGCGTTTTGGCGAACGTCATCAATGACTGAATTGGCTTTGTCGAGATGAGACTGCGCATTGGCCTCTGCATCGAGAATGGTCTTTCGCGCAGCCTCTTGCGCCAGCGTCAATACGCGATTGTATTCAATCTCGGCTTGTTTACGAACTTCCAGGGCCTTTCGATCGGAATGATCCAGGTTTTCCATGGCCTTCAAGTGAAACTCTTTAAGGATCTCGGCGCCTTTTTGTTTGGCTTCGGCCCGTGCTTGTTCGACATAAAGCTGACCTTGCGCCCGCGCGTCTTCAAGAATTTTTGCGGCAATGGCTTTCGCCTCGATTTTGGCCTGATCTTCCGCTTGTGCAATCGTCATGCGGGCCTCTTCGTAGGCCTCTTGCCGAATTCGATCGCACTCTTCGTTGGTTTTGCGCAGCTCCTCTTGGGCTTCGGTTAACATTTGGCGCACAAGGGTTTGGTCACTGGACTCAATAGACTTATGGTTGGGGCCGTCAACGCTCATAAAAATCCTCCACCAGGTGCGGATGTAGAGCAAGGTTTATGCCCCCCGGGATCGCAAGCTCGGCCTCTCAAGAGTTCGACGGCGCCTAAGACCTAAACACCTTCTAAAGTTCGTCGAAAGCCTCGACGTATCAAAAGGAGAATGTGGCCGTGCCCGTGGTGGCGTGCGTGGTGGCGTTTGAGGCCTCATCCGATTCAGGCTTGTAAAACGCGGTGGCAAGTCCAAAGGACCATTGGTCGTTAAGGTAAAACACCGCTTGCGCACCTAAGCGGCGAGTCCGACTGCCATCGATAGCTGAAATGCTTCTTCCCACTTCGGCGCCGAGGTCCCAACGCGATCTCATAAACAAGGCGTTCAACATCACATCATTTTTATTCAAACCCGTGAGGGAGGTCAGAACGGAAGGGGGGAACTGATCTAAGATGGTGCTGGTGTAATTGGAGATTTCCGAAATGTCCTTATCGTAATGGTGGGAGGTGGCGCGCGCGGTGAAACGAAACCGATGATAAGTCGGAGTCGAGACTCTTAGCGACACAAAGCTATCTTGCACAGTGGTTTTTTGCGAACTGACCACGCTCGAGGGAAGGTTGCGCAGCTCTAACTTTTGTCCCCCGCCGACCAATTCAAAGGCCCAGCGCCACGGGGTCCACACGACAGAAGCACTGCTCCCGGTGGCTATCACAGAACTTGGGGCTTCCCAGCGATTGACGCCAATTCGGCCTGACCAGGGTTTGAGAGGATTGGTCCCAAGTCCGATCTCAGCTTCTCGAATGAACTGTGTTCCGTCGGAGCTGTCACTGCCTTCTGTGGCGGTTCGGCGAAGAGAGAGATCGGCCTGCCAGTTGTGCGGTAAGGTGAAGGCGCCAAATAGACCCCAGTCTTGGTAAGACTGCGAACCCGCGCCGCCCGACACGGACACTGAGCTCGGCAGTTTGAGGTCGTCCGCATGGCTCATTGAGGCCACAAGCACCTGCGCGAGAATGACTCCACCAAAGATCCGCGACATTCAATTACCTCGAAGACGCCGGCGCACGCGAATCCTTTGGGCCGGGGTCAATTGGCGAAACTCAATGGCTCTTTGGCGAAACTTTTGGCGTTGCTCAGGAGTGAAACTACGCCAGCGCAAGAGTGAGTGGCGCACGCGGGAGCGATCGCCATCCGACATGCCTCGCCATTTTCTTAAGTTGCGCTTGATGCGTTCACGGCGCTCAGCCGGAAGTTTGCGAAATCGGCGCATGGCTTCGCGCAAACGCTCTTTTTGTTCAGGAGATAATTTTTTATACTTTTCCCAGCGTTCTTTGACCTGTGCCTTTTGCTCGTCGGACAATTTGTTCCAAGCGGCGTCGTCTTGCGCGTGACTTCGAGGCGACACCAACGTCGCAACAAGACCAGTGAAAATAAAATGACGTCTATTCATGGCTCGACTCCTCGCCGGATTCTTTTTGAATCGAATCCAAGTCATCAAGCCAATCCCAATCGGATTCGGACTCGAGCACGTCCATGTTCACCAGGAGGTCCAGATTGGCCAACATTTCGGGATCTAACTGTTCGTCCATTCTTCTAACTCCTCTAAAATATCAATCACGTCTAAATCTTCCATCTCTTCCAAGCTAATGGGATCGCCCTCGGCTAACTCTAAAAACAAAACCTCTTCTTTCGTCGATTCCTCGCGCAGAA
This sequence comes from Bdellovibrionales bacterium, assembly GCA_050250515.1. GTDB lineage: Bacteria > Bdellovibrionota > Bdellovibrionia > Bdellovibrionales > UBA1609 > JALHOQ01. Next base: position 17,428 of record JBFWON010000023.1, read on the forward strand.
TTCGATAACCCAAAAAAACACCGGCAAAGGCCGCGGTCATCCAGGCCCAACTTTTCCACCAAACCGTGCGGCGAGAGCCGCTCCAGTTTTTCATATCTTGAAAGACGCGAGTTTCTGTCAGAGTCTGTAGCTCCTGACTGGGTTCTTCTTTTAAAATCTCTTCCCACTTTTTCATTGCCCACCTCGAAGCTGGGCTTCCAGAGTTTGACGGGCTCGAAAGAGTAAGGATTTTACCGAGGACTCACTCACATCCAGCTGCTGGGCGATTTGCTCATAACTCATGTCTTCTGTTAGCCACAAAACCAGAGCCAAGCGCTGCCGATCTGGCAGTTGCTCCAAGGCTTGACGAACTTGCGCGACCTCACTTCTAGCTAACACCTGATCCTCGAAATCTTGAATGGTTCCCACCTGATCCTCAGATTCCAGTGGCACTTCTTCTGACGAGTTATGGTCGCGCACGTAATTAAAGGCGGCGCGCCGTGCAACCGTCAGGACCCAGCTCTTCACAGATCCTTCGGCTCGGTAGGAAGCCGCGGCACGAACCACGCGTATCCATGCTTCTTGTGAGGCTTCTTCAGAAAGCGACGGATTCTTGAGTAAGCGCCGGCAATAACCAAGAACAATGGCCCCATAGCGCCGATAGAGCTCTTGAAAGGCGGCTTGATTGCCGCCCGCTAAAAGAGTCATAAGTTCACCGTCACTTGTTTCATTCATCTCCTCAATGGTAGGGACCCCTGACCCACTGGTCATTCTTTGCGGGGCCCTTTCGACGCACTCCCTCCATAGGGTAAGACCCGAAAATCAGCTGTCAGTTGCGGTTTTCAATAACAAAAATAGCGTCGTCTTTTCCGTAAGTTATTCGGCTGGAGTTCTTGCTCGAGGGGTGTCCTTAGGGTAACGTCCCCCTATTATGTCTCAAAATGAGTGGCAGAATTTCGATCTGGTGAATCCGACCGATGAGCACAAGATGTTGCGCTCTACGGTGAAAGAGTTTGTTCAGGCGGAAGTGGAACCGCAAGCGGGTGAGTTTGATCGAAAAGAACAATTCAATTTGTCTTTGTTTCGGAAATTGGGCGAGCTTGGTTTGCTCGGTGTCGCGGCTAACGAATCCTATGGCGGTTCCGGTATGGACGCATTGGCCTCGGTCATTGTGCACGAAGAGCTCTCCACCGCGGATCCTGGATTTTGCTTGGCCTATCTGGCGCATGCCATCCTCTGCGTGAACAATTTGAATGTAAATGCCAGCGAAGAGCAAAAAACCAAATGGCTGCCTAAACTCTGCAGTGGAGAGTGGGTGGGTGCCATGGCCATGTCGGAGCCTCATGTGGGCACGGACGTGCTGGGCATGAAAACCACAGCGGTCAAAAAAGGTTCAGGATATATTTTGAACGGCCGCAAGATGTGGATCACCAACGGCACGGTCGACGACAATCGCACACCAGCCGATTTGGTTTTGGTTTATGCCAAAACGGGTGAGGACAATGGGCGGCCGCGCTTTTCTACCTTTATTGTGGAAAAGGGATTCAAAGGTTACAGCGTCGGGCAAAAGATCAAAGATAAATTGGGCATGCGGGCCTCCAACACCGCTGAACTTGTTTTTCAAGATTGTGAAGTGCCGGCCTCGCATTTGATCGGGCAGGAGGGTGATTCGCTCTTGCACATGATGCGAAACTTAGAAATTGAGCGTTTAACCTTGGCGGCGATGAGCCTTGGTATGGCCCGTCGTTCGATCGAAATTATGTGCCGATACTCCGGTGAGCGTGAGGCCTTTGGTCAGCCGCTGAGCCAGTTTGGCCAAATTCAGCGCTTTATCAGTGAGAGCTTTGCCGAATACCGAGCCGCCAAAGTCTATGTGTATGAGACCGCCCGGCGCATGAAACTCGATCAAGAAGGCAATCGCCTGGATTCTGACGGTGTCAAGCTGGTGGCGGCCACGATGGCCAAGAATGTAGCCGATCGGGCCATTCAAGTGCTGGGTGGCTACGGCTATGTGGGCGAATATGTGGTCGAGCGCTTGTGGCGCGATGCCAAGCTGATCGAAATCGGGGGCGGAACTCTAGAAGCCCATCAAAAAAATATTTCTCGGGATCTAATGAAATCCGATCTTGGGTTGGTTCTTTGAAGACCGCTGAAATTCTAACGGTTGGCACGGAAATCACCGGTGGCGAGGTGGTCAACACCAATGCGGCCTGGCTCGCGGTGCAGTTGGAAAATGCCGGTTTGCGCGTGACCCGCCATGTGTCGGTGCGGGATCAGCGGGATGAAATGCGCCGAGCTTTGGATGAAACGAAGGGCGATTTTCTGGTCGTCACCGGCGGGCTTGGTCCCACGAGCGACGATTTGACCCGCGAGATGTTGGCCGCTTGGGTGAAGCAACCACTCGAATTTGATGATCAAGTTTGGGCCGAATTCCAGGCCCATTATAGCAAGAGGGGCTTACCCATTCGCGAAGCCCATCGCCATCAATGTTGGTTCCCGAAGAGCAGTGAGCGACTCTCCAATCCTGTGGGGACCGCTCTCGGTTTTCGCATGATTTTTGGTGAGCGAGTCATCGTGGCCTTGCCGGGCCCCCCGCGCGAACTTCAGGGCATGTTTCAGGAGCACATTCAGCCACAACTTTCTGGTCTGGGTGATCCTTTTCGGCGTTGGCTTAAGTGGACCCTGATCGGCTCACCTGAGAGCGAAGTGGCCGAGCTTGTCGAGCCCATCATTCAGGGTACAGGACTTGAAGTCGGTTACCGCGCGCAAGTGCCCTATGTTCGACTCAAACTGTATGCGGATCCGGTGGAAAATCGGCAGGTCATTAAGCGGCTCGAAGAAGCCATTCAGCCGTTCAATATCGGCACGGGTGAGGTCGATTTGGCGGTCGAGCTTTTGCAGTCTTGGCCTCTTGCGACCTTCAATTGCCATGACAGTTTGACCGAGTTTTATTTTTTCCAGCGCCTGCAAGAGGCGCGCGCGACTTTACGTCAAAAAGGTGGGAAATTTCCGATTCTGAAAGGTCAGTGCAGCGATATCAGTCAAGATCTGTCAGGGTTTGATTGTGTTCTGTGTAAGGAAAGCGATCATTTTCATCTCAAAATGAAAGTCGGTTCGCTTGAGTTCGCCAAGTCGATGCAGTTGCCCTATCAAATTCCGCTCGAGTCGGAACGCGGTCGAAGATCCGCCACGGAGTGGTGTTTGTATTGGATGGTTTCGGCGCTCAAGTCCAAAAATTCTTGAATTTTAAGTGGGGGGTGCTAAGCAACCCCTATGTTCGAGGGATCAGAGAAAAAATTTGAGATGGTTTGCCGTGGCGCCAATTGGCGCACTCGCGGAGATGGTTTTTGGGGCGAAGTGGTCGCCGCCTGCGGCGCGCGCATTCTCTCAAAAGTGCAGACCGATCAGCTGACGGCGTTCTTGCTGTCAGAGTCGAGCCTCTTCGTCTGGGATGAGCGCGTGACCATGATCACTTGCGGTCGCACCAACTTGGCCCGGGCCGCCGCCTTTTTAATTGATGTTATGGGGCCAGACAAAGTTGAGTTCATCACGTACGAGCGCAAGAACGAATACTATCCCCATCAACAGCGCACCGATTTTTATCGCGATGTGGAGCTCTTGCAGGCCCGCATTGGCGGGCGAGCCTTTCGCTTTGGCTGTCCAGATGAACACCATCTTTTTCTCTTTCATGGGGAAAAACCTTTTCGGCCACAAGGGGCGGACTGCACTCTTGAAATTTTGATGTACAATCTGCGCGGCCCCTCTCGTGACGTGTTTGATGGTAAGAGACCTATCGAAAAGGTGCGCGAGGCCACACGCCTAGATCAGATCTTCACCGGCTTTGAGTTGGATGATCACCTTTTTGAGCCTTGCGGGTACTCGGCCAATGCGATCAAAGGGTCCGAATACTACACCATTCATGTGACGCCTGAGGAAGATGGATCCTATGTGAGCTTTGAGACCAATGTGAAGTTGGGGAATCGCAAAACCACGGTGTTAAGATCGGTGACTGAAGTCTTTCAGCCAGAATCTTTTGACGTGATTTTTTTTCATCCCGAAAAAGAGCTGCCGCCCTTTGAGTTTTCGCCGTTTATTCAACGCAACTATGTGCGCCAAACCCTAAGCTGTGGGTATGAAGTCGGGTTCTCCACCTATTTTTTGAAATCGGGAGAGCCCGTGATGGCCGTCCCTCTGGAGGTAAAATCATGAGCCAGTGGATTGAAGAAGTTTATAAAGAAGGGCTTTCCCTTCGTTTCGGCCTTAAGGAAAAACTATTTTCCCGTCAGTCGCAGTTTCAAAAGGTCGAAGTATTTGAGAGCACCCACCATGGTCGCGTCCTTCTCAATGACGGCTGCTTTATGCTGTCGGAGCGTGACGAAGCCATTTACCACGAGATGATGGCCCATGTTCCGCTACACGTGCATCCCAAGGCCAAGCGCGTGTTGATTATTGGTGGTGGCGATGGCGGTACCGCGCGCGAGGTGGTGCGGCACCCACAAGTAGAGTCTTGCACGGTCGTTGAAATTGACTCCGTCGTAGTGGAGGCCAGCCGGCAGTTCCTACCCAAGACGGCCTGCGGTTTTGATCACCCGAAAACAAAGCTAGTGATCGGTGATGGTGTTGAGTTTGTGAAGACCTCAAAAGAGACTTTCGACGTGATCTTGGTCGACAGCACCGATCCCAATGGGGCCGCCGAACCTTTGTTTGGGCCTGAGTTCTACACAGACCTCGTCGCCCGCTTGTCACCAGACGGGATTGTGGTCGCCCAGGGCGAAAGCGTGTTTTACGAATCCACGATGCAGCAGTCGCTACTCAAAATCGCCAGTGAGCGATTCACTTGGGTGTCGCCCTACAATTTTACCAATATGGCTTATCCGGGCGGTCTTTGGTCTTTTATGATGGCTTCACGCCAGTACCATCCGCTGAAAGATCGCAGGGATAACGCCTTCACTGGGAAAACTTTTTACTACAATGAGGGGATTCACCAGGCCGCCTTTGCCTTACCCGAATTTCAGCGCCATACTCTCGCCCCATGGGTGCAGATGTAGAGATTCAGCGTTCCCAAATTTGTTGGGACGACGAAATTCCAGTGGGCAGGCAGAACTTTCCCTGTCGGACGATATTGCAGCGTTTGGGACCTCTGCTTACGGATGAACGCCGAGCGCGCCTTCAACAGGTCGCCCAAAATCGAACCACGCAAGTGGTCTCTGTGCTTGAAAATATTTATGATCGGGGCAATGTCAGCGCGGTCATGCGCTCAGCCGAGTCCTTTGGCTTTCTCAAAATGCACTTGGTGGAGGCTCCTGGCGCCCGTTTTAAAGCGGCCAATCGGGTCACCAAAGGGGCTGACAAGTGGTTGGACGTGCAGGTGCACCCCACCGCCGAGGCCACGGCGCACACTCTTCGCGAGCAGGGTTATCAAATTTGGGTGACTGACTTAGAGACCAACGACAGCTTGGACAATCTGGATTGGACAAAGCCCTTGGCCTTTGTATTGGGTAATGAAAAAGACGGTGTCTCGCCCGAAATGAAGAGGCTCGCCGATGGGCGCTTTCGCATCCCCATGGTTGGATTTTCGCAAAGCTTTAATATTTCCGTGGCCGGTGCACTGATCTTTTACCGGGCACATTTGGAGCTCTTAAAACAGCAAAACGGCGCTCGTGTCACCGACGAACAAGTCGAGAAGATCTTGGCCAATTACTACTTACGCTGTTTTGATAATCCAGAAGTATTACTTCTTGGTGGACGTGATCGTATCTAACTTCTTCTCGACCTGTGAACGCTCGGCCTCAAGCTTGGCGAGTTCAGAGGTCAGTTTCAGCCGCTCAAACTGATTTTGTGAACGATTGATTTGTTCAGCCACGGTTTCGATCTTAGAAGAGATTTTCTTGCTGGAGATTTCCAAATCCCGAACTCGCTGGCCGCGGCGGTAGCTGGATAAAAACTGGGGCTCAACGGTAGAGGGACAAACATACAAGTACGTGTGGCCCATTCGGCCAAGTTCATAACCATTGTCCGGCGAGCAGTATTCGACCAGGCCGGCGTTTCGCCCGTTGGTGTACATGGTCTCCCACTCGGCTGCGGCGGCCTTGCGGCAGTCGGTGGCGTAGCGGTGGAGTTGCTCGGTGCTTGAGCCTTGGGCGCCATCACGACGACCGAGTTCGTACCAATCCCTTGCCTCGCAGGTCGGTTTTTCGGGCTTAGAAGCACAAGCTCCCAGACCGATTACGCAAATTGTTAAGAAGGTGATACGAATTTTTCCCATACCTATTTTTCAATTGTGACACATTGTGTATTACGGTACAAGTGCTGGAAACTAGTGAAATTTACAAAAGGTGTCAAGCATGTCTACAGACCCGTCGACGGAACTTTATGGTGAACGCGCCATCCGCGAAAATACACTAGAAAGATTCGAAAATCGTACCCAGGTGAGACGGTATCAGATCGAATTCACCTGCCCTGAGTTCACCTGCGTCTGCCCCCGGTCAGGATTCCCCGATTTTGCCACCTTGAAGATCAGATACGTCCCAGACAAATGGTGTGTGGAACTCAAGAGCCTGAAGCTCTTTCTCAATGCCTACCGTGATAGGAAGATCTTTCACGAGGATGTGACCAACCTAATATTAGATCAGCTTGTCGAACTTTTGGACCCTTGGGAGATGGAAGTGGTCGGGGACTTCAATGTTCGCGGCAATATCAAGACTGTGATTACTTCTAAGCACGACAAAAAGTAAAACGGACCAACTTTCATTGGTCCGTTTTGGGGTTGGCAAGGCCCAGGTTTTAATTCGCACAAATCATTACTTAGAGGATAATTACTTGAGCGACACCAATAGACTATTCGAAAAGCGTGCCACGCTGAGCTGGAAGGAAAGCCCGAAAAGTTCGCAAAAACCCGTCAAGGGCTGACCGTGTCGAAGAAAATGACGCTTTTAGGTTCAAGCCCCTTAAGGATATAGTTCAACAATGAGTCGAAATGAAACCGGTGGAAAGTCTAAGACCAATTCCGCCAAACAGAAAAACCTTCTCTTTCAAAAAGTCGCCATTTTTGTCGATGCGGAAAACATCGAGATGTCGAGTTTGAAGCACCACGAAGGTCGCACCGATTATAAAAAAATTCTGGAGCAAGTGGGGGATCGTGAGATCATCCGCATTCTCTATTACAAGCCGGTCTTTAAAGAGATTTCGCAAGAGTTTGAATCTTTCTGGTTCTCGCTCGGTGGCGAGATTCGCAGGCCCACCAAGAACGCCGACACCTTTTTGGTGATTGATGCGGTCACCATGGCCGAGAAAATCGATGTGGCCATTATCTTAGGAGGCGATAAGGACTTTTTGCCTTTGATTTGGTATCTCCGCTCGCGGGGATGCCGGGTCGAAATCTGGTCCTGGCCGGAAACGACGTCGCCTGAAATGCAAGAGGGCGCTGATTTCTACCAGCCCCTGACTGAGCAATTTGTTCTTCCCAGCACCAAGCGACCGAGCAGCACCGGTGGTGGCAGCGGCAATGGTGGCCCCCGCGAGGGCGGCACCGGAGGTCGCGAACCCAGCGGCGGCGGCGGAACAGGCCGAGGTGGCGGCGGCAATAGGGGCGGGGGCAGTGGCCGTGGCGGCGGAAATCGCGGTGGCGGCGGCGGCCGCAGCAGCGGAAGCGGTGGGTCCTCCAGCGGCGATCGTTCGTAGCCATACTGATCCAATTCTTGACTCGGATGGGCCTTTTCTGGTCAACTTGGGCCCTTTCCTTCCGATGTGCGCCCGTAGCTCAGCTGGATAGAGTACCTGGCTTCGAACCAGGGTGTCGGAGGTTCGAATCCTTCCGGGCGTGCCAAATTTCAAAGTTCACCACTGAGTCACCAGTTCAACCTGCCAAGAGCTAGGTTAGGACTCCGGGAAGCGGATTTTTGCGGTCAAGACGCCACGGTTCCAGCAGGTTGGACTTCAAGTAACTGGTATCCAAATAATCGGATCCGAAGCCTTCAGCCACATTGGGCTGCTGGTAATCAGCCTGAGAAAGTCCCATCGCCTGCAGCAAGGTAACCAAGAGCGCACAATAATTGCGACCTAGATTGGGATGGTACTTATCATTCCATCCTTGCGTGCGGCTACGGTCTGAGTAATCAATGTAGCGGCCGGACCGCAATTTGCCTCCCGCACTGCCGGCTAGGAGGACCGGCATATCGAGATACTCATGGGAATAACCGTTGGACATGCTGCTGCCTAACATCAGCAATGAATTGTTGAGATAAGTGGTACCAGTACCTGGCTCTTCGACGTTGAGTAGATTGGCGAGTCTCGCGAAAAAACCGGTGTAAAACTGCTGAACCTTGAAGCTCATATCGACAAAGTCCAGATGGCTCACGCGATAATGGTAGACTTCATTGACACCCAAATTGGAATAAACAGTGTCGTCATTGTCATAGTTGAGCATAATAGTGCCGATGTTTACAATTCCACATTTGATGGCCGCGGCCATGATTTCCACGTTCTGATTGTTAACTCGGTCATAGGTCGTTGGGACATTTAGAGATGCCGGCCCCCCAGGTGTGTTTGGCTTGTTGCAGGTGTTTGCAGCTGGTGCCGTGGAGGTTAGCGAAGTGGAGAGATCATTGACTATGTCGATATGCTCTTGCAGCAGAATCTTTTCCTGCGAGGCCAACTTGCGACTGGCGATCACTTGTTTGTAATTCTCAAGTACAAGATCGACGACTTTTTTTCTTCGATCGGAGATCGCGGGAGTCGGTGTGGTCGTGTTCACAAACAACCGATTGAACACCGTGAGCGGATTAAAATCCCGGCCGACCGGGGTCATGGTCTTCGTGGAGTCGTTGTAGCGATAACTGATATCGCCTCTGTCAATCACGCCGAGATTGAGATAGGAATTGAGATCATTGAGGCGGGGATTGGATTTGGCGTTCTTTGCCATAACATAATCGACGGAGGGTCCCAGCTTGGGCTCGTTACCGGGGCGACCGCCATTCGTGGTGCCCAGGTTGCCGGCTAGAACTGTCGAGTGAGAGTGGCCGATCCAAGGGCTCCCCATTACATCGAGGCCGCGGAGTAGAAGGAGCTGGGAGCGGATGTTGTCGAATTGGGATCCAATGAGTTGCGAGATATTGCCCGACAGGTTGGCCATCGGCATTTCGCGCATGTAAGGTACGCCTGCTACGGCTTTTAGGCCGGCCTCTTGTGCGGCACTGGGGTACCATTGGCTGTAATTGCGTCCGCCGTCGAAAGCCAAGGCCACAAAGCGTTTTTGTGTGATCGCTTGGGCGCGAGCTTCGCTTGGCAAAAGGCTCGACAGTGTGGGAATGGCAAGCATCACACCTCCGGAACCAACTAGAAACTGTCTGCGATTAATGCGATCATATTTCATACTTCACCCCACCTAATCCAATTTTTTAACTTTATAAAACGGGCCGTTTACGATTTCTTGCATCATGGCTTTGAGCGAACCGCCAGTTCGGCTCAAAGCCGAGTAGAGATTGGATAAACTGCAGTCATCGCCTGCGTCGCCTCGCCCGCCTGTCTGAAACCTATAGTATTGGATGGCGAGACACGCAGGACCCTTCGTTGAACTCACCATCGCCCGTTGTAACTCGGTGACACCATCGACCGGCGGATCCATCGGTGAATTGATATTGGGCTCGGCCACGGCATTGATCGTGTGCACACGGCTCTGTCCTGAGTACTGCACGGTTTCACTTGTGCGATAGCGGCCAAAACCGTCAAAGTGCTCAAAGGTGAAGCCAAGCCCGTTAATGCGCGAATGACAACTCATGCAGTTGGTGGGGCTAGTTTTGGCGGCAATGCGATTGCGCGTGCTATCCAAAGGGTCGTAAGTGGCTCCAGATGATTCGGCGTCGGCGGGTGGAGGAGAGAGCGTGTCGCACAACATGTGAATGCGAACCTGAACCCCGCGACGAACAGGATCCGAGGCGCCAACCAGGCTTTTTGCCAGGAGGCCCGGTCGCGTAAGAATTCCCTCTCGATTGGCGTCTGTTGATTCAATTAGGCCGGTAGAGGGTCCGACGCCATAGACAGTGGCGAGGGCGGGTCCGCGCGGAGCAATGAGACGAGTGGAGAGGATCTCTCCGTAATTGGCATTTCGATTCCAAATCATTTCATCCATAATGTCGATCACCTCCTGTTTGGCCTCGCTACGAAAGGCTTCCACATTAATGCCGGCGCTCACATCGGCTGGAGGTGTCATGGCCGGTAGATGCTGGATGCCAAGCCACTGAGAGTAAAATTCGCGCACTTGCCCTTTGGCGTTGGCCAAATTAAACAGCCGCTCCGCTTGCTGTTGAACGCCGGATGAGGTGGCAAGGGCTCCTGTTCGTGCGGCCTCAAAGAGCTGGTTGTCGGGCATGGTGCCTGTGATGGTGTAGGAGAGTTTCGATGCGATTTCATAGGGTGTGAGCACAAGTACATCGATCCGATTGGGGAGCGGAGTTCCTTGGTCGGTGAGATGATAGAGAAAAGCGGGCGCCTGCAGGATAGCCGTGATCACTCGAGCAAAGCTTTCCGTGGGTGAAGTTCCCGTGCGATAAAGTGCGAGATAGCGGGTCTTTTCATCGACGGTCATTGGACGGCGATGCGCTTTCGCCCCGAAGTTGTCGAGCAAGGTGTTCACGCAGCTGTCGGGCACGCTGGTGCTCGAAATGCAATTCGATCCGGCGAGCGAGTTCATGCGGGCCGAATTAGCCGCAATCAAGTCCGCGGCACGTGAGGCCACTGCCTCAAAAGCCAAAATCAACTTCATCGAGACCGGGACAGGATTAGTCGTATCAAATAGGTCGATGACGGGAGTTCCTTTTATGGACTCTGTATCAAGCTGGTCTAGCTGAGTAGTAAGATTGGCCAAAATGTCTGAGCCGAGCAAGTCACGCAGAGTAGCGGTGTATTCGCGTTTGGTCAGGCGCCGCAGCCGGCCCGGAGAGGGATCAGAGCCTTCGGTGCAAATAAATGGATTGGACCGCAGGGAGCTGTCGAGAGCGTCGGCAATCGATTGGAGGTCGCGGTCCGAAAGAGTTTTGAGACCTGGAACTGCCATCATTGCAGGCCGTGTGTTAATGGCCGTACGAATTTCAAACGCCTTTCTATTTTGTTTGCTCGTTGTGGCTAAAGAGCCATGGCAACCTTGGCAGTTCTTAGCATAGAGTGAGGCGCCACTAGCCAACGTTGTGGTCTGGCTGATTGAGTCGTTGGATTGAAAATCTGCAATACCCGCGGGTAGCCTCTTCGTTTTGAAACCGGCACCACAGCCGACTGTGACGGTGAAGATAAGACCCATGAGAAAAGATTTTAAAAACTTCGCAATCAAGATAACCCCCAGACTCGATCATGCCTCGAGCCCTCATCTGGAGTGAATATACAATTTTGAGCGGATTCTCAGTTTGAGATTAGGCGATGCGATAAAATGTGGATCGTGCCATTCCGTTACGAGTCACTTGGCGGCATTGCACGCATTTGTCGAGCAAACGCACGGCCGAGGCTCTTGAGATTTTCAACAAGTTTTGGACATCCTTGGAGGTGAATGGCCGAGTGCCATTTTGCTCACGCATAACACTCAAAAATCCGCTGACCGACAGATCCAGTTGGGATGTTCTTAAATCAGGGTTGGATAGCCGGATGGTCAGTTTGGCTGCATCAACAAAGGCCATAAAAGCCTGATCTTTTACTTCAATCTGAATCGAGAGGTTGTTTGAAGCAAGCCTTGCCCTAAGCCTGCTTATGGCCGTGGCGACTTTGATTGGCGAAGTATGGGCGTTGAAATACTCGCCTGGAAATGCATGGGCATAAAAATTACCGAGCGAAACGGGCCGGTAGAAATCTTGTATAAGAGCAATTAGGCACCGGTGTAGAAGTTGGCCTGGCTTAAAAAGAGTCTCATTGCCATTGATGCGCCCAGAGGAAAGATCCAATTCCTGTGTATTGGATTTTCCGAGGAGAAAATGGTCGGGCGGTGTGAACCAAGATGAGCATCGGTTCTGCATGTCTTTGCGAAAAGAACTGTGGGGCGTACCAAAATATACGAACTGGAACAGGTCGACATCACGCGAGACTTCGGCGACTGCGCGATCACAATCTCGAACCGTTTCCCAATGTTGAAGCTCATTCGCTTTTTGGCGGACGCTGCGCACGGCCGATACCGCTGAAGGTGAGCCGCTCTCAAAAAGCTCGGCAAAGGCTTTCCACTTCTGGACGAATAGTCCCGAGATGTTCGACTTTCCAGCCAAAGAGCTTTCAACTTCAGCCAGCGCGACCCGTGCGCGATTCCATTGTTTTTGCCTACAGGCCATCTGGGCCGTGAGCTCGGCAAGATTGGAAGTCAGGAGACCCCAGTTGTGGCAGCTGGCTTCCTGCCTAAGTGTTTCGGCAATGGCTTCTGCTTCCTGAAACTCTCCCGTCTCAATCAAACTGGCCAGCAGATTGACTTTTGCGATGGCGCGCTCATAATCCGAGACGTCAGCCATCGCGAGGTAGCGGCGTAAGTTCGGCACAGCCTCCGAATAATTCCACATTGTTTGATGAAGATAGCCGAGATACAAGTGTTTCTCTGGTCGCTGATCAGGCACCATCTCAAGAAATTGATTGGCTTCAGCCGATAAACCCTCTCGTATAAGAGCCAGTGCATACGCTAAACGATCGCCTACGCTGGAATCTGGACGGATGTCAGGGCCCGATCGTACGACTGAAATCAGCACTTTAAGAGCTTTGCGCGCAAGCCCCGCACGGATTAGTATCTGGGCGAATTTTGCTCTGAGCGATCTCGGAACATCCGACACCAGTATTTGTTCCAGTTGGGGCCGGATTGAGGCCAACTGACCGCCTCGAATGGCTGCATCCCAGGCTTGAATTCGATCGCGGAACGAGTTCGAATTCATGACTCACCTAGGGAATCTCTGAGAGGATAAGGTCATCCACGTAACCTTGGTTCGTGGCGGGATCATTTTCCAAATATATGTAAACCAATGACCATGTCACACCAGCCGGCATCTGAAAGGAGATAGCTTGCGATTGCCAAGTTGTGGATGAAAAACTCAGCTCCGCGGCCGTGCCGAAATTAGTTCGAAAGGCCACGCGAATGGGGTTTGGTCCGGGTGAAATTTTGCCAGATGCGCGCAGCGAATAGCGGCGGCCGGCGATGAGGAGAGACGGATTGATTCCCTGCTGAAAGCCGGTCCAGTTGCTGGACAAAACTGTGACAGCTGCGGCACTTCCGCTTGCAGCGTCTGCCGTCAGGTTTGTCGGAGTACCAAGAAGCAGCTCAAAGCCATCGAGTCCCGATTCGAAGCTTCCATTTTGCACAAGATTGGCTGAGTATAAATTCAAGGAGCGGCCCTCAATGACAACGACATTGGGATCCGACCCTTTGACTATATCTTTAGCGGCCACCGGTCTCGGTGCGGCTAAATCGGCGCAATTCTCACGAATAAACTGAGCCGAGACTTCGGTGACAAATTGAGCAACGTCGACGGCCTCAATACCATCGGAACATTGGCCTGGATTGGCGCGAATGTAGACTTTGCCCGCGTAAAAATCGCCGTTTCCTTTGACGTGGCCATCATCCTGCTTTTGGCCGGAACCATTTAAGACTTCGCTGCATGCATTGAAGGTGATCGTGAGAGCGCCACTCATCCCGACGACAAGCGCGATCAAAATTTTCCTATTCATTCTACCCCCAAGGACCTAACCAATTCTAACCCAATTTAATAGCATTTACCTGTTCTAAGATGATACGGGGTAGATGTGGCTGCCCTTTGAGTCTATCGGTTGCCCAGGGAATCAATATCTACAATTTTGAGTGGATTTTGTGGCCAGATATTGAAGTGATTGGAAGCTACCGTCTCAAGTTGGAACAGCTCCTGAGGTCCGTTTGGACGAATGTCTAGCCTCACGGACTGACAAACATAAATTTTATTCTTACGCTATAACAATGAAACATCTGTCAATCGCAGCTCTTCTGCTATTCGCGGCCTCGGCGCAGGCTGGGGAAAATATCAAATATCAATCGCCGCAGAAAAAATTTGAGTTTTCGCTGACGGCGCAGTTTTTGGTTTATCGGGGGGCGGTGGGCAATCGATTTGTACCGATTAACAATTGCAACCGAGCACGGATCAAAGAATTTTGGGCCAAGTACGTGGCTGAGATTCGGGCGCTGCCCGAGGGCCTGTCGATCCCGCTGGATCCGCAGTTCATCCTCAACGGGAAAATCTATCACTTGCCTCGAACCGGTCGCAATCACCTGGGCGAACACATGGAGCAAGAGTTCGAGATCGTTCGAGTTTGGTCGGGGGCGAAATGTCGACGCTAAGCTTGGCCGTTCTAATTTTGGCATCGGCCTGGGGGCAAGGTCCAGCGCAAGATCGTACGGCCAATCCTGCCGGATCCGAGGATCTCTACTACGAGACGCCGCCAAAAGAGCAAGCTCAAAAACCTTGGCAGGAATGCCTGATCCAGCTCTGCAAAGTTCAAACCGAAGAGAGGAGTATGACTTTCTTGGGTGGATCCTATGGCGATTTTAGCAAAGCCAATCGTCGTTCGATGAAGTTGACTCAGGTGGTGCGTGAGTCCATCACCCATCAGCTTCAAACGGAGAGATCAGAAATTGAAGATCTATTGAAGGCCGCGGAAAAAGATCGGAAAATCGACAATCCCCAAGTGCTGAAAATAGAATACGCCAGCCGTCTTATGAGCGCGCAAAATTACATTCGTTACAAGACGGATCTGACCTGGGACAAAGAGCGTACCCGCGAGGCGCTAAAGGGACAGGGATATGATGGTGCGGAATTGCAAGATTCGTTATCTCTCATGGAGGCCAATGAGAAAGAAAGACCTACCTATCCTAGTTTATTTATGAAAGGTCCAATCGGACTCTCACCCCAGGAAATCAAGGCGCAAATTCAGCGGTCGGTTCGGGAGATTGACGAAAACCGAAAGGCTCTATCGAAGGAGCTGGGAATCAATTTTGAGCAAGCCGATCCCTCGGAAGCTTTACAATGGACCCGATTGAAGGACGGTCTACAGGCCGAAGACTTTTCCCCACATAACTTAGAGGAGTTGGGTCGTATGTGGGCTGGATCGAAGGCTTTTCAGGTGGCGCTTTCAGTTGTTGAAAAGTCCCCAGTACAAGGGCCGATGGCCTTGAAAGAGCAAATGACACCCGCTTTAATAGCCAGGGCCAAAGCTCGTCTGGCTGAAATTGAAAAGCTCTTAGAAACCAAACCGATCATCGGTCAAAGCCCCTACGCAATGCCGAGCGACGTCGACGTCATCACGAAAGCACAAGGACTCTGTCAGCAGGCCCTCGCCGTTATTGACAATCAATTCCCCGATAGTCCAGCCGTCAAGAAGCTCAAGGCTAATGAAAAATCTTGGCGCCAAGAGTTTTTAAAGACGACGAGCCGCTGGCTTTCGCACGAAACTCAAGGCGAGTTCACTTCTTTTTTCAATCATCTCTCCGTTCGTACTTCTATAACGCGCGATGAATGGTTGAAGGACAGATTGGGCCGGATTCAAGGCATGGCGACCCAGCCAGCGCCCATGACCGGCGCGGCGGCGCTCACCGCTCAGCAGCTGGGCTACTTGTCCACTTTGAATGTATTGAAGTTTGGTGGCGATGACAGTGTGAAAGAGGTCGAGCAAACTTGCCTCGAGGGCGGCGCTATGCCCAACGTGCAATCTCATGCTTTCATGGGCACTAACAAAGTCTTTCTTGGGGCGGACGTGGCCCGTAACCTTGATATCGCTCGCGACGGTGCCATGCACGAGTACGGTCACATTCTGCAAGGATGGCTAGAGCCTCCGGGTCAAATGCCCGCTATCGGTAAGGTCAGTGAAGCGAGTCGAAAGTGGTTTCGGGCTCGGTTTGATTGTGTTCACAAACACCATTCGGGTGGGGATTCCAAGTGGGACGCCGAGAACTTTGCCGACCTTGTTCGATATGGCGTGACCGATAAGGTCGACTTTGCCTGTCGGTTCCCTAACCTTTATGACGAAAAGACCTTTACTCTTGTGTCCAACGATCCCCAGCATCACTCCTCTGACTTGACCCGCATCCTTCGCTCAACTCCAGCCGAGAAAATCCCGCCCGTTTGCTATGAGGCTTTAAAGGCCAAGGGCGAACAATTTGAACCGCACGACTGTATGAAGGACTCAAGTCATCACTGAGTCACCAGTCTAAACTCCAGATCTGCAATTATTTATTTTTGACTCTCGATACTTTGCCTTTCGACTTTATCTTTTCAAAATAACTATTTCTATCATTGTTACGAAAGCCCCCCCGCCAGAAAACCTCGTTCAATGAAACCGCAGCAATAATGAAGTTGTTTGGAAGTCTTTTGAAGCCTGGCTTGCTTCGTAATTTTCGTACAGCTAACATCGCTTTGGTTCTAGAGGTAAAAATGCCGATACCCTTGTGTTCTTGGAATTCATTCTTTCCGTACTGGTGATGGACGACCCATAGTAACCTGTTCATGCTCAGTCCTTATATTTTTTGGCTAACGTGTCAGAAGCATAAGCCCTAACAAATCCTTCTGTCCACGAGACATGATCAAGCTCAAGTCTACTAATGTGGAAACGACGTGGGTGTATTCTGAAGCCAGGCTTCTTCTTTAGGGTCCCAACAGCCTCTTTTGCCTTGGCTCTCGAAGAAAAGACGCCAATAAACTTCAATGCCTCGCCTTCTTCGGTTTCAATACTGTGCTGTACTATCCATACTCGATTTTTCATATCAACCACACTTGTTTTTTGTTTTGCCCGATAGTTTGTTAGCTCGTTCAAAGAATTTCTTAATCTTGTTAAATTCTGATCCGGGTCCTTTCTGATAGTCTGGTCCCCATTTTTCTTTTACCAGAGCCGATTGCCGTTTGGATCATAAGAAAATTCTTTAGCTACCCGACTGATGCAGCTAGACTTCATACGTACTACTTTCATCATGTTCAACTCCATTTGGAATCCCATCTTGGGACCCCATCGAAATACGTGCATCGTGGACTGATAGATTCCTTTCGGCGTAATTGGAAATTACTAAACAAGTTAAAGAGAGCTTAATTGAGAATTGCAATTGATTCGGCAATTTAATTTTATGATTTCTCAAATTTAGAACTGATTCCGTTTCTGTTTGGTGGTCGTCTGGTGCGACCATAAAAAGGGGGTAGTGCGATGGGTGGGCCCAAAGATGAGGCCGTAGCCGATGGTCCCCAAATTGCTTTGGATTTGGGGTCATGTCTAGACTTAGAATACATGCCATTTCAGCGGCACTTTCGGTTGTTTTGGGCCTTTCTTCGGCGGCGTGGGCGGCGCAAAAGGGCGTTTGGCCCGTGCCCAAAAATCAATCGCCCATTTGCGAAGCCGAGCTGCTCGAAGGCATAGGCTCCCGTTGGTATTTGGAGGCGCCCTATTACAATGCCGGTTTGCTTTTGTGGCTCTTTGGTTCCCAGAAGAACAAAATGGCCGAATGGCTGAAGAGCCTAGAGACCGGAGTAAGAGCTGAGGGCGATCCAGCCCTTTATTTTGGGTCCGGCGGCGCCATGATTATGAAGCCCATTGAGTACCCGTACGATATGGGTCAGACCATCATGACCGACACCGATAAAAAGCAGTATTTGGGGCTTCTTAGATTCTCGCCGGGCGAAATTGAAACTATGCGAGGATCATCCCCTGAGGCGAAGCGGGCCCGTGATCTGTTGTTGGCCCGTTTGGATCGTCATTTCTTTGGTGCCTATGGCATCAAAGGGGCATTGGACCACGAGGCCTTTGATGCTCGCGATGTCACATGGCATGCGGGACTCACCGTGGCCGTTTATCCTCGAGTGGCTCATGAAATCATGCGCGACTGGGTGGCGCAAGATCGCTCCGAAGAGGAGCCGTCCGAGGTCCTGGCAGAGGTTCAAAAGGTCGCTGAGATCGTGGCGCAGAATGAACAAACGACCCTGCTCAAAATCGATTTGGGTCGCAAGCCTGAAAACCGCACACAAGAAATTTTGCAGCAGATGTTTTTTATCACCCATTGGCAGATGACCCAACTGGCCTATCGCCAATCGGGCCTATTCCCGAACAAAATGGAGACCGCGCTGTACTTGGTCGACGACTTTGCCAGGGCCATGAAGGAGAGGGGACAGTCCCAAAAGCTCTATCTGCTTTACGAAAATGGAGCTTTTAAAGTGCTATCGAAACGTTTGGCGATGGCCAATCGATTTGTTCGCGTTTACGAGGACAGGGCCGGTTGGCAGAACTTTCAGTATCAAAGAATCAGCGATGCCTTCTTCCCGCTTTATCCAAGTTACGGGGCCGTGGTGGATCAGATATCGCCAGGCAAGTTCGAGATCAAACGACTGTTCAACAACGCCAATCCGAATCCTTTGGATATAAATGTAGGGTGGCAAGAGATAGGAAAAATCGAGCCCACCGCTTTCTATCGCCTGTTGGCAGACGACCTTCCGGACAATTGCGAATTGGAAGTGGTGTCAAAATCCAAAGTTCACAATCGCTATTACGCGCGGGTTGGCTTTAAACTCGTGCACGAAGAATTTTATGAGCCCTGGGACGCGATAAAATACACTTTGGCTGTAAGTTGCCAGGAGTTTCGCCGGCTGCTGCAGCAAAGGCGTTAGGCCGGATATTTTATTTCGTCTGTTGCGACGTCATCCGTGCAATTTCAATCAGGGCGTTCAGCGCATCTGTCGAAGTGAAGATGCCATAAAATTTGTCATCGTCATCATTCACAATCACACTGCCAATTTTCTTCTCTGACATTTGAAAGGCCACGTCCTCTAAACAATCATCGACGGCTACAGTCACAGGATCTTTCACCATAATGTCGAGGGCACAGATCTGTCGTCGTTCCGGATGGGTGAGTCCCGTCGCAATCTTGACATCGCGGTCACTTACAATGCCGACCACTTTTTCCCCACGCAAGATAGGAAGGTGGCGGATCTGATTCACTTGCATAATGGATTTCAAATCCTCCACCGAAGTGTCCTCTTTGGCGACGATCGGGTTGGGTGTGGTGTACTCTTCAATTGGCAAGTCCAGTCGGCTCATGCAAAGTCCCTCCTGATTTCGCCAAGAGGCTAACATGGGAAAAACCTTCTGGACAAGAGCGCAAAAAGGACGTGTGAGATGGGGCGAAATGACCCGGAGTCGGAAGAATGCTGGTAGCTCTAGCGCGCGGCGGATCCGGCGGGACGTATTTGGGCAGGCATCCGGCTAAGAGTTTCATTGGGAATTTGATCGACATATGGTTTCAGATGGGTCGCCATTTCTTGGCGTTTCCATCTTTCAATTTTCTTTAGGCAGGCGGTGCAGCCATTGACGGCTTGAACGCATCGAACTCGATTGAAATTCTTCTGGCAAAAGTATTCAATTTGGGCCGTGCTTAAATCCTTCACAAAATCGAAGTCATGATCCATAGAACTGACCAGGGCCCAGTTCAGTCCGACTCCTAAGCCAAAGGTGAACAGACTGAAGCCTAAAATCGGGCGACGAAGAAATCGAGAAAACGGGATCAGGGTGGCCGCCATACAGGCCACAGCGGTGGTCAATAATAGGATACCGATCGTGACAAAGCCGCCCGCCCAACCGAAGGCCATACCATGGCCTGTGGCGGGATCTATTAGAAAAAGACCAAGTCGAGCCCCAATAACACTCACTGAAGGCATAAAGAATTTCGACTGTGTGATCTTCTTTAACATGGTGAAGCCTAATCGCTTGCCAATTGGGTGTAGGCCGATTGAATGGCGTAAGCGCCACCGGGAGTTGACAAAGAGCAGCCCCCGGCATTGTAAGCGGCGACCGGATCATAGTAAACCGATTGGCACCGCGAGGCGGAGGCCATGTTGCCAAAGTAGGCGTAAAGAAAAGTTCCCACACCAGTGGCGGCTAGGGCCGTGCGAGCCGACCCTAAATACTCCGCAGCGGTCTGACCGACGGTGACCGCGCTATGAAGAAGACTGCCATCTTCACCTGCGCCACCATAACCAGCGGAGGCCGCCTTCGTCGCCAGACCTGCCGCAGGTAAGGCGTTGGACACGACTCCACCCGCCACTTTCAGCGCAGAGGCCTGAACTTGTCGATTGGTGGCGGTCTCCTCGGCCAGCCGGCGAGCTCGGTCCGCAAAAGATTCGGTAGGGGCTGTTTCGGTCGGAGGACGTGGGTCTACAGAAGCGATTCCAGGGCCCGCGGCCGAGATTTCTTGAATGATTTCTTGGTCACGGGCGGCGTACTTATCATAGATGATGGCGCGCCCATAGTTGCAGCTAGACAATGAGTCCAAATTCGCATCAGCCGCCCGCATCACGTTGTCGAGGACCTCACGGCCTTTTTTGAAGTCCAGCGCTTCGCTGCGATTGAAGTCCGCTTGTCGGGTGATTTCGGCCAGACGTTGCCCGGCATTCTGGTCGCGCCCAGTGCGTAAATCCTCGGACGCCGCTCGGCGCTCGTTTTCAAGTCGCGCAAAATCTTGACCGAGCTTGACCAACCCATCTTCGATCGCTTGTCGGTCCTTAGCGCAGGCATCCCGCACGGACTTGCGAGCCCGCATGCACCTTTCCGCATACTCCATGTTGCGATCGCGGCTGCGTAAAAAGCTCGCCTGGCGCGCCTTCAGCTTCTCGATGGCCGCCGTCTTGTCTTTGGTTCCACCGATATCGACTTTTTCTTCGGCCTCGTCTTTCGTAAGATCTTGGTCGCGCTCGCAGCCTTCAAGTTCTTGGGTCATAGTCGACACACATTCAAGGGCTAATTTCTCGGGCTGGGTTTTCAGCAGCGCGGCCTTTTCTTCTTTGACCTGCTTGCATTTTTCCATCAAGCCTTCCGGCACGTCCTTCGCCTCGAAACCGTAGGAAGCGAAGCTTATGAGACTGACAATCGTGGGCCCAATGAATCGCATCCCACTAGGCTAACTCACAAATTCCTACTTTTTTGGCATTTTCTATCTGTCGTCTCACAATGAGATAGGACTGGACCTATGTCCCATCCACGGGTTTCAAAACTAAACGATTGTAGCCATAGCGGTCGGGTTCGATACAATTGAACGTATGGTAGCATTGTCCAAGATTCGGGTTCTCGTGGTGGACGACAACCACGAGTTGCTTGAAACCTATGAAGCCTTACTTTCCACATACGGATTGACCGTCGGCATCGCTCGAAACGGGGCCGAGGCTTGGGAGCTTCTGCAGCTGCGAGAGATCGACATTGTACTCACGGATATTCGCATGCCGGTCATGGATGGTGTGGAATTGCTGAAAAGGATTCGCCAGCGAAACAGTGAAAAACCGTGCGTGCTTCTAACCTCAGGATATTCCGATCACCCCGTCGAGGATTTTTATGCCTTGGGTGCCAACGGATTTCTGGAAAAGCCGGTCGGGGCTTCTTCCATTCGTGATCTCATTTCGCGTGGAACTCTAGAGCGTGAAGATCTTTGGAAGTCGCCGGCCAAACTTGCGGCCACGAGCAAATTGAATGTCCAAGTCCAATCATTTGGAGGTCTTGAGAAATCCCCTGCGCTAAAATTTGGTAGTGGTGGATTTTGTTTATATCAAGACCGCCCCATCCTGTCCCCGGGGGTGAGCATCGATTTTTCGATTGGGTTCGATTCGGTCAATTCATTTGGCCCCATCGAAGGAGCGGGCATCGTCCAGTGGGTTCGACCCGACGGAACGGGCGAGCGTCCAGCGGCCATTGGGGTTGAAATTCGCTACCTAACAGACGCCTGTCGAGCGCCAGTTTGTCAGTGGATCCGACAGCATCAGTTCCCTTCATTTATTCCTTCCGCTTAGCTAATTTAGGGTGGCCAGCCCTTGGCCCAAGCGCCCGACGACAGCCCGGTTTTGCGTGGACCGAAGGGTCGGGGCCATCGACTCAGCGGGCCGCTGTTGCTAAACTCAATTGATGCGACATCTTCTAGGCGCCTTGATAGTCTCGCTTTTTATTTCGCCACGGGCGGAAGCCGTGACTCCGATTTTCGATATCAACGCTTTCTATTTAAGCGATACGTTCACCTATAGCAGTGCCAGTAGCGTCTACAACCGGACTTTTTACGACTTGATGGCAGGCTTCGGTATGACAAAAAAAGGAAGTTTCGTCCTGGGTTGGGCCTATTCTTCGATGTCCTTCAGCGACAATCCAGGGACAGAGACTAAACTCACCATCACAGATATGGGACCAAAAATCGCCTACTATTTTGATAAGGATCGTGAGTGGGTGATCGGATTCACTTACAACCTGATCACGAAGGGGACTTATTCCAGCGGCGGAAGCTCGACGGAAATGCGGGGCAGCAGTATGCGTGCTGAACTCGGTTACGTACCTATGATGTGGGAATCGGTTTTGATCGGGGCGAAGCTCATTTATTATCAGGCCTCTTTTTCTGAAGAGGTGGTCAATCAAACCACGCTGAATGGCGTGAGCAATTCCCGTAAGGTTATCTATCCAAGTCTTTCCGTCACCTTTCGGTGGGACTAGAAGCTCTGTTTGAAATTGAGAGTCATTTGATTGTCCGCCTTGCGCGGATAGCGGGTGTTGTACGCAGCCATCACGCGCACCACGGACCTAATTTGGTGGAAAAGTAGAAGCTGAGTGTCCACTCCGTAGCCCCACTCAAACAAATCGGGTGGATATCGATCATAGCGATCGTCGTCAAAGAACGTGCCTTGGGCTACGACAAAGGGGGCAAGCCGATCGACACCCACAAAGACCCGGGTTGGGTAGGAAGAAATATTGAAGACCTTGTGAAACTCCAGTCTTGCGCTCTCTGCATTTTTGACTGTGTACGAGTGCTGGGTGGTCAAAATCGGGATCGACACACTGGTTGAAAAGGGAGTCTGCATAAACTCAACGTCGATGTCTCTATTCTCAGCCCAGGCGACTTGACCATAGCCGGTAATGTACATCTCCAATGGCAGTCCATGCTGGTAAGACAGTTTGAAGATCGAAGAGTTGTAGCGCTTAGTCCATTGGTTGGTCAGCGACTGAAGACGATTTTGATAGCTCAGCGAAAACTCTTGCCAAGCGAACATTCCGAGCGATGGGTATTGAGAATAAGTGAGATCGAAGCTAGACTTTATACCCCAGATTTCTTCATACGGTGAGGCGGACGAGGTCGAAGTCGTGGGATCATTTTCCACATCTTCTTTTTCATAGTTGGGAGCGAGACTTAGACTTGAATCCCAGCGGCGCCAGCGCAAAACGGGTAGAGTGAAGACCGTCGCCACGTTCTGATTGTAGGAGAATTGATCGATCCCATCTGTGCGCTCCCACCAAGATTCCCAGTAGCGATACTGAAGAGTCATATTTAGCAAAAAGCGAGAGAAGGTGTATTGAGCGAGCGCCGACTTGCCCCGAAACTGTGTGGTGGCATAACCTAGTGCCAAAGAATTGTACTCAAGCGGATCAGTGAAGCCAGCGATGGCCGAAGCGCCCAGTCCCGACCAGTTGGAAAGGGACGAGGAAAACTCGATTCCACTGTGGCGAAGGTTCAAAAACTGATTGTAGGAAGTTTCTTCCACCAGGGATGTGGCCATGTTGGGGTCAGGTAGCAAAGTCTCTTGAAAAAAACCATAGGAGTAATGAGCAGGACGGGCCGTCCGGGGTTTGGCTCGATCTTTGAAAACGGCGTGGCCGTCCGCGCCGACCTCGACGAGAAGAAACTCATCCTCGCGAATTTGCCTCGCATCGACGATTCGGTCCGAGTCAAATAGGCGGCGAATTTCGCCCTCTTTGAATTGGTAGAGACTGGAGCCTGCATCCGTATTGCCAATGAATAAGATAGACCCATCCGCTAAAACTTCCGTAAGCTTTCCATAAAATCCCTCATAGCGAAAAACCGGTTCGCGGTCGCGGTACAAAATGCGTTCGACGCCGTTTTGGCGAAAGTAGTAAACGTGGCCCTCAGAGTCTAGAATCGCTCGTGAGTGTGCAACGTCGTAAAAGGTTCCGTCGAGCAGCAGGCGGGGTTCGATCCAAGAGCTTCGAATATCGAGGCCCACTTCGTGGCCCGCACGCCGGTCCGTGAGCAGAACGCCTCTATGGGATTTATCGAGTCGGGCGCCTTCACCATAGAGCGAGTATTCGATATGATGGAGATCATGCTGCTGACTCGAAACACTCAACGGCTGACCGTCGAAAAAATAAACCTGACCCAAGGGGAGGTCGAGGCGCTCCGTACTAATGGTCCGCCGGTCTTTATCGATGATGTGAAGTTGGGGAAGGCGTTTTCCATCTGAGGACAAAAACCAAATTCTCCCTTGATCGTGATTGAGTTGTTCAACATAGGTGGCCGCTAGAACAGGATTGGATTCACTGCTCTTTTGGCGATCGGCCAACGGTTTCCATTCACGTACGTATTCGCGAATTTCCTGCGGATAGCTGGCGCCAAAATGTTGACGAAAGGTTTTGTTCAAGATGAATGGCCAAAGAAAATGGTCCCCTTGCGCGACAAAAACCTGATTGGTTTTCTCAATGCCATGTTTGGCCGCCAGGTGAGCCGCAAAATATCCCCCCTGAAGATAGTCGACCAATCCGAAGGGGAAGCGAAATTGATCGTTGATAAGCCGATTGGGTTGGATTTGATCCTTTTGAATCTGCGCGAGAACAAGTGCTCGGACTTCACCACTGTGAAGTCGGCCTCCGACGTTGAATCTGGATTCTTGCAAGACCGCATTGCCTTCCAGCAAAAATCTCGGAGTGAAGACATTCGGATGCAAAAATATTGGGACCCCAAAAAAGAGGATATAGGGAACGTTTCCAAATACTTGATAAAGGGTGCTGCCCAAGCGGCCCTTCGCGTTCAGTTGATACACATGGGCGGTTTCATGCAAATCGAGAAGGTAGAGCCAGGAGGACGCGGCTTGCTCGTCGAGAAAGCCCGCACCGGCGGGAAACCAGACCGACTTGATATTAGGAGAGATGGTGGCGTAGGCATTGGCCACCTGGTGACGATAGGAGGTCAAAATCAGATCTTGTGGTTCTTCGAGGCTCCAACCAAAGCTTCGGTCATACTCTTGCCGCACACGGGTGTGATGGGCGACGAGGGGCCTGATGATTTCACGCGCCTCTGGATGATAGATGTACTGGGTTTGGCCGATGCGAGTCGTGAAGTAGGCCTCAAAGCCCGGTAATAGGACACTGGCCCATACGGTCTGCGTAAAGAAAGCGACCAGGAGATAAAGGCTTTTACTCACGGCGGGCATTCCGATATTTCTGAATTATGTTCGCATTGATGTCTATCGCTGTGTTTGGAATCGTCGGTTTGGGGATCCGCCATGTTATGAATACGGCCCCGTTTCTCAGCCCGGCGGGGGCCTTGTTGTCACTCAATGTCGCTGGCAGTTTGGTCGCCGGTTACTTGGGGGGACTCAAATCAGATCACGTTTTAGTCACGGCTGGAATTGTAGGCTTTTGTGGTTGTTTGACGACCTTTTCGGGGTATGCACTGATCAACGTGAAATGGTTTGAACAAGGTGAATTTTTCAAAATAGGCCTTCATTTTTTCCTGAATAATGCATTGTGTCTGTCGATGTGTTATGTAGGTTGGCGAATCGCGAGCAAATCATAGGTATAATTGAATAAATCGCTGGTTTGAAGTATATACACACAAAAGACAGCAGGAGGTCTCATGTTGAATAATTTTGATCTTATCCGGAAACAGCAAGAAGCGAAGGCCATGCTGCAAAACCAAAATCCCGATATTGACGAGGACTTTGCCTTTCTGGATTCGATCGACAACATTTTGGACCTCGAAGAAGGCCAATATCCGCGATTCACTTTGGCCAAAAATAAGGCCCGTTTTCTGCGCATGCTCAGCTGGTACAAAAACAAAGAAGAATGGCTTGATGTCGCTCCTTTGAGCCAGGTGAATAAGCTCTTTAAGACCCAAACCAAAGAGCTTGAAGGCATTCGCTCGAGCAAACTGGATTATGAGATGGAACTTGAAACGGGCACTTTAACTCCCTCGCAACGCTCCTATCGTCGTGATGAGCTCAAAATGTGTAAAGTGCAGGAGAAAATGGCTGTGCACTTGATCTCCAAGATGCAGGTCAAAATTAAGTCGGGTCGCCGCTAGTCATAAACTTTCTTGAAAATTTTGGGGCTTCGAAACAAATTTCGGCGCCCTTTTTGCCTCAAATCTTATGAATTAACGTTGACCATGGTCGGTCCTTTGCAGGAGCGGTGGCCATGGCTGTCTTTCGTTTTCTCACTATTTTGTTGGTCTCGAGCCTCCTTTTGGGGGCCTGCGCCCGCAAGTCGCACCCGAAAGGCGGCGATCAAGGCGGCGGCAGTGGCGGTACCAAGAAATGTGAAGGTGGCGGGGGCGTGGTCGATGGCGGGGGTGGAGGAGAGCTTCGCCTCCACAATCGTGAAGAAGCTTTGAAAGAAATCGAGTCCGCTTGGAAGCTTTTGACCGAAACCCGACCAGACAATC
>JBFWON010000024.1:0-43450 GCA_050250515.1 Bdellovibrionales bacterium
TGTCCGTAAGCGCTGCGGCAAGGTTGACGGAGGTCGTGGTTTTGCCTACTCCGCCCTTTTGATTAGCCATGCAAATGATTCTAGCCATATGTTCCCCGCTGTTTTTCTTCATTTCGTGTGGAGATTTGCCGATTGTTCCATGTAGAACCACTGGAGTCCAGACAAAATGGTGAGAATTTTACACGCCCTAATTTTGATATTCGGCGTTTTGCTGCTGGGAGGTTGCACCGCAGAGGATCCACATCCTGAAGCCCGCGATCCGATCTATCTCGATCTATCAAAGAAGGCTGAAGACCATAAGAAGTTGGAAGATGAATCCAAGGTGAGACTTGCAGAACTTTATGAATCGCTCGAAAAGGCTGAGCCGAATTCGATCATACAAAAGGATATTCGCCGGGATATTGCAAAGACACAGAAGACACTGCTGAACAGCCAGCAAATGGCGAAGTATTTTAGGATTCGTGCAGATCGTAGAGCGGCCATGGATAAGATTGAGTCCAAACAAGCCAAAGCACGGGGTGAAGATTGGCCAAAATCCGGTGAGTACTCAGAGTATTTGACTAATCAAAGGCTCCAGGGCGTTAACAGAAACTGGAATTCGCGAGTACCCAAACTGCAAGATCGAATACTCAACGTCCGAAAACCGGCTGTGACAGAGGATTCCGCTCCGAAATCCGGACACTAAGCCGATGTTCCACGTGGAACATTCTTATATTCATCTTAAATCTTGGTAGTGCAGACGACCACGCGGCGAACCTGGGTGTTTGGTAGTGAATATTCACCCAAAAGCTCAGGCTTCCACTGTGAAATTATCTGTGAAGGGATCTCCGCAACCTCTCGAGACCAACTGGGGCCCTTAAAATGAAATATCCGGCCACCCTTCAAGAAACTCGCGTTGCAACTGAGCAAAGTCTTAGTGATTGTGGCGAATCCACGAGTCGTAGCCGCGTTCAGCTCCGCCTTCTTCAAAGACTCCAACCTCAAATTTAGAACCTTCGCGTTTTCTAGACCCAGAAAGTGGATCACATGCTTCATAAACTCACCCTTACGCGTGTCGCTTTCCACCAGGTGAACCTCCGCCTTCGGCGCCATAATAGCCAAAATCAATCCAGGCAATCCGTTTCCAGAGCCGATATCAAACACAGGGCCCTCAATGCCCGAATTCACAATCAACTGACAACCCATCAGGCAATCAGCGAAATGGTTCTCATCGGCCTCGCGTTCTGTATTTCTAGAAATCAAATTGACCTTTAAATTGAACTTGATCAGCTCGGAGTGATAGGCCTCTGCCATCTTGGCAACTCTCGGATCCAATTCCGGGTACCATTTATTTATTCGCCACAACGCGTTATTTGCGTCGCTCATCTCTCCCTTTCAAGTGAACAAGGATGGCCTGTATTGCCGAAGGATTCACTCCACTTATCCGTTGAGCTTGTCCCAGTGATCCCGGCCTAATCCTTGCCAACTTCTCTGTCTCTTCCCGAGACAGCCCTCGCACATGCGAGTAGTTCAAATCGGCAGGAAGTCGCATTTCCTCCAGTCTTATGGCCTGATCGATCAAATCTTTTTGTCTCTTAATATAACCCGCGTATTTTACATGGATCTCAACGGCCTCCCACACCGTAGAATCCTCCGGCAGACTCAGTCCGAAACGCGCCAGATCAGGACAAGAAATCTCATCGCGACGCAGTATGTCCGCGCCACTCTGTGGTTTAGCCAAAACTGGTGTTTGCAGATCCTGCAACTTTTCCTGAGTGACCGCATTGGGAACCAACGTCAACGACTCCAAGTCTTTTAGAAGACGACTGCGCTCGCCCAAAATTCCACGTAAATACTCAGCATCTTGCGATGATAACAATCCCGTGCTCTCTCCAACCTCCGTTAACCTCTCGATAGTATTATCTTCTCTTAAAACAAGACGGAACTCAGCCCTGGACGTCATCATCCGATAGGGCTCCTTAGTACCTTTGGTCACCAAATCATCGACCAAAACACCCGCGTAGGCCTGATCCCTCCGCAAAACCAGTGACTCCTTACCCAAAATCGACAACGCCGCATTCGCACCAGCCAAAAGTCCTTGTGCCGCCGCTTCTTCATACCCACTGGTCCCATTAATTTGGCCGGCTAAATAAAGTCTTGAAACCGATTTCGTCTCCAGCGTCGTGTGAATTTGCGTCGGCTCGATAAAATCATACTCAACAGCATAACCCGGACGAATCAACTCCACATTTTCTAGACCTGGAATCGTCCGCAAAAACTGAATCTGCACTTCTTCAGGCAAACTGGTCGAAATTCCCTGCAGATAAATCGAATCTCCCTCTAAAGTCTCAGGCTCCAAAAAAGTCTGGTGCTGAACCTTCTCTGGAAACCGAGTCACTTTATCTTCGACGCTTGGGCAGTACCGCGGCCCCGTACCCTCAATAATTCCTAAATACATGGGAGATTTATCGAGGTTAGCTCGGATGATGTCGTGAGTCTGTTCATTCGTGTAACTCAGGAAGCAAGCCACTTGTGGATGAAGAAGCTCTCGCGAACTACGAAACGAAAACGGGATAAATCGATCATCCCCCCACTGAGGTACTGTTTTGCTGAAATCGACTGAACCTTTCAGGAGCCTTGGGGGGGTTCCCGTCTTAAGTCGAGCGACCGAAAATCCAAAATCGCGCAACTGGTCAGAAATCCCGCGGGTCGCCTTATCACCCACCCGGCCACCGGCGATCCGCTGCAATCCGATATGCATGACTCCATTCATAAAAGTGCCTGTGGTGATCACAACCGCCTGCGCGCGAATTGAAACTCCGTCGGCCGTCACCACACCCACACAACGATGACCTTCCACAAGCAACCGATTGGCTTCACCCTCAAGAAGAGAAACATTTGGGGCCGTAGCCAATTTTTTCTTCATCCACTCGCAATAAAGATCCTTGTCACACTGAGCTCTTGAGCCCCGTACTGCCGGACCTTTGCGCGCATTGAGCCTCTTAAATTGAATGCAAGTCGCATCGGCCGCCTCACCCATGGCGCCACCTAAAATATCAATTTCACGAACCATATGGCCCTTGCCAAGACCACCAATAGAAGGATTGCATGACATAAATCCGATGCGATCTAAGTTGGTCGTCAGCACCAGCGTCTTCAGACCTAATCTTGAACTCGCAAGCGCCGCTTCAATTCCCGCATGACCCGCCCCGACTACAACGACAGAGAAATTATCCATGATCACTTCCCCAGACAAAATTCGCCGAAGACCCGATCCATCACCTGGTCATCGTAAGTCAGACCTAAAATGTCATAAAACGCCTGTAGTCCCGCCTGCAATTCGAGGGCGATCAGATCGGGAGATTCGTCAGCCTGCAGTAATGGAATCGCAGTCTCCAAACTCTCCTGTACCTGTTTTAGCAGGCGAAAGTGGCGCGCATTACTGATCACCGTGGAGTCCTCTTTCAATTCCATCGACATCCAGTTCTCAATCCAAGTTTTCCAGTCATTAAGCCCTTGTCCCGTTCGCGCACTGACGCGCAGGACACCTAGAGCGCCCCCCGGAGGTTCAAAATTAAACGCGGGATTGAGATCCGATTTATTCACCAACACCAAGGTACTTTCCCAAGGCAACTGATCCCAAAAAGCCCGATCCGAATCCGTAATTCCCTCCTCAGCATCCACAACATACAAAATCAAATCCGCGTCGGAAAAACGGGCGACTGTTCTCTCAACACCAATCTTTTCGACCCGATCATCAGTGGGGCGTAAACCCGCACTATCTACTAGCGACAACCGAATTCCGCCCAGAGAAGTCTCGCACTCCACGAAATCTCTTGTCGTCCCGGCCAACTCCGTCACGATCGCACGATCTTCCTGAACAAACGCGTTCAACAGACTCGACTTTCCCGCATTCGGGCGCCCCACTAACAAGGCTTCAACACCTCCGCGAATCAACCGTCCTTGCCGGTAAGAGCGCAAGAGTTGAATCACACTCCGCTTCAATTCCAAAAGCCGTTGGATTAAACTTTCATTGGAAGCGATCTCGATATCTTCGGCCGCAAAATCAATATTGGCTTCCAAATGAGCCAAGCAAGTCGTCAGGTCACTCGTTAGAGTTCTAATTTTTGTCGACAGCTCACCCTGAAGCTGACGAAGCGCCATACGGGCGGCCCGCTTAGAGCGACTCTCAATCATAGCCAAAATACTCTCGGCTTGAACCAGATCCACCCGACCGTTTTGAAAGGCCCGGAAAGTAAACTCACCACGCTCAGCGGGCCGAGCGCCGGCCTCGATCAAACTCTGCAAGATTTCGTCGACGATCGTAGGACTACCGTGACAGGAAATTTCTAACGTGGACTCGCCGGTAAAACTTCGGCCCTTTCCAAAATAACTAATAAGAACCTCGTCGAGAGGTTCTTCCGAGACCGAATCTTTTATAATTCCATAATACACGCGGTGAGAGTCAGGATACTCGGGCAAGAACGCGGCTAACTTTCGCCCAATCTTAACCGCGTCGTCTCCACTGACTCGAACAATTGAAATTGCGCCGACCCCTGGTGCTGTTGCTAGGGCGCAAATGGTATCTTTATCGCGATTCAAAAGCTCCATCGGATTGGCCTTCCGCCTCATTCTCTAAGGCTTCCCCGGCTTTGATGGGATAAATTTTAATTTTTTTGAAATGCCCTTCACCAACAGACCGGCTCTTCACTCGACCGTCTTCAGCCAAATACTGGTGAACCACCTTGCGATCCTTTGGGGGAAGAGCACGAAAATAAACTGACTTCCCTTTGGTTAAAGCGATTTCTTTGAGCTTATCAGCCAAGGCAATCAAGGCTTCATTCGCCTGTTCGCGGAAGTTGGCACAATCGATATTCACATTCAGCTCGCCCTCTGGAAGCTGATGCTGAACGGCTCTTCGAACATAAAGTTGAAACGCATCCAAAAGCTGACCTTCCTTTGTCGTCAACAGCTCTTCGTCCTCGCCAAACACATCTACGTGCACGGTCTTGTCGGGCAAAGTTTTAACTTCAAATGAAAGTTCGAAGCCACCAAGCCGAATGACTTCAGCTAATACGTCCTCAACCAGCGCCTCGGGACTGTCTTCCTTACGTTTTTTACCAAACAATTTTCCTAAAAATCCGGTCATGTTGTACTCCTCTTAGACCCCATTAGTGGAAAGCGGTTTTTTATCCCGCATAAAATACATTTGTTGAAGAATGCTAAACAGCGCACCCACCCACATATAAAGGGTGAGCCCACTGGGCAAACTGACCATAAAAAAAGTGAAAATCAGAGGCATCATCAACATGACCTTGGCTTGAGCCGGGTCCATTGTCGTCGGCGTGATCTTCTGCTGCACAAACATCGTCGCGCCCATCAGTACGGGCAGCACATAAAATGGATCTTTCAGTGAAAGATCGTGAATCCACAGTCCGAAGGGCGCCTGGTAAAGCTCAATGCTGTTACCCAAAACCTGATAGAGAGCAATAAAGATAGGAAATTGCAAAAACACGGGCAAACATCCGCCAAGTGGATTGACCTTATTTTCACGCATAAGTGCCATGGTCTCTTGCTGCTGCTTTTGCTGATCATCGGCATATTTTTCTTTAAGCGCCTTAAGCTGAGGCTGGATCGCCTGCATAGCTTTCATGGATTTATATGAGTAAACATTGATCGGGAGCACGAGCAGTCGAACAACCAGAGTCAAAAGAATAACGGCCAAACCCCAATTCCCAACTAGCGCATAAAACCACTTCAACATCAAAAGGATGTGTTTGCCGATCCATTCGAAAAACCCAAAATCAACCACCCGGGCCAACTGTGGATCTATCTGACTTAAGAGCGCATAAGACTTAGGCCCCAAAAAGGCTTTATACTCGAGTTGAAAGGGCTCTCCACGATTCAAAACCGTGTATTGCAACATCAAATCGGCCAGTTTTTGCTCGTGGACAACCCGACCCTTCACGTCCGGCATCACCGGAGAGGAATCCACTAGAGCCTGCGTAAAATACTGTGAGCCAAGGGCCACGACCCGAGCACGCGACCAGGAGTGCTGCACATCCTTGTCGGGCGCAAAAACTTCTCGCTCGTGCATGTCCGGCGAATCTAAGTAAAACTCTTGCTTTTCAAATTGTGGCATCAAAAAGGAGTGCTCGCCGGCCGGCAGCACTTTATCAGTCATTGCGGTCGTCAACCCAATGAAGGCCGGATCGTTTCCCGTCGCCGTGACCTTGAATCGCAAAAGGTATTTATCGGGCTCAATCTCAAGAGTTTTCGTTATTTCGACCCCGCCGACTTTCGCATGGCCGACAAAATGGTTATCCCCCAGTTTTTGCACATCAAAATTCAAGACCTCGGCCCGACCTAACAGACGAGTCTCGAGGGGCAATAGATTCGGTTCCGGATGACCAATTTCAATGACGTTATTCTCGCGATCGGTGAATTTCTTAATTTGAATCTGGCGCAAACCCATCCCGTGGCTGGAAATTTGAAAGGCGAGAAGGTCGCTGTCATAATTCAGCCTTTTTTCGGGTGGGAGATCGTGAGTCTTGGCCGACGCTTCAGGCGGCGTCGAGGGTGAACCCACTGTCTCCGACTTCTGATTTTCTAGTTTTGCGGTCGCTTCCCCTTTTGTGGGTTCCGTCGCGGCATCGGTCGTCTCCGCTTTCTTGGGAGCAAACGCATCCGGGTACTTCTGCCGCATATACGACTGCCAAGCGATGAAAATTCCGAAAACGATGACCATCGCCAAAATGGTCTTGCTATCCAAAAAATTAGCGTTACGGGACTTTCTCACTTCACCCTCTCTGGTACAGGATCAAAACCGAAGGAACCAAATGGATGACACTTAAGCAATCGCTTCACCGTGACAGAAAAAGCCTGATGGAGCGGCAAGCGCGCAAAAGCTTCGTGAGCGTAGCAAGAACAAGACGGCTCGAATCGACATTGTCCACCGACAAATGCACGAAGCGACGTCTGGTAAAACCGTATCGCGAACAGAATCAGCACCCGACTTAAATCACGGGCTCGAACTCCGAATTCTTTGAACCATTTTGGACAAAGCAAAATCAAACTCCTCATGGGAAAGAGATCGGTAAAAGCCGGCCTTTTTCCTCTTCATCACTATATTTAGATCGAGACTCAGATTGTGATGTTCGGACCACTTGCGTAGGAACTCACGACCCCAGCGTTTCAATCTATTTCTCGTCACCGCCGTGCCTACGTGGCCCGGGATAGTCCACCCACATCGCACACCTTCTAGCTCCGTCATCTGCCAATTGACCAGCATCCATGAGGTAACATGAATTGTGCGGCCATCGTTTCTAAGCTGACGAAAGAGTGTCTTTTGTGTGAGAGGCCGATAGCGACGCTTATTTTCCGCCACTTTTAACGGTGAGTCTCTTTCGTCCCTTAGCTCGGCGACGAGATAAGACTTTTTGGCCACTCTTCTCTGACATTCGGGCGCGAAATCCATGGGTCTTTTTACGCCGACGTCGACTCGGCTGATACGTACGTTTCATCTCAGTGTTCTCCGTTCAAATGACGACCTGACGCGCCAATAAAGCACAAGCCTAATTTTCGAGTCAAGTTAACAGGTCCCCAAAGATTTCCAGATCTTGGGGCGACGTGATTAAAACGAAGGCAACCGGGCGCCGGGTCACGGTCCGGCCTAGATTCCCCAAATCATTGAAAGTTTTTTTCAACGGTGCTACCACCTGAGGCTCTTATCCACAAAAACCAGGTGGGGGCAGCTGGGTGAATTCACCGCAGGATTTCTGGCATATTGTTAAGGCCAATTTGAAGGAAAAGAACCAGAATAACAAACCTCTTCAAATGTGGTTTGAGCCGACCAAATTGGTGCGTGTCGAAGATCGCCCGAGTGGGCGCTGTTTTCTTTTAGGTGTACCGACTGAGTTGCACAAGTTTTGGGTATCGCAAAACCTTCTGGAACGAATTTGTTCTGAAATATCAGCTATTTATCAGAACCCCTTTCAGATCGAACTGGTGGTCACCGGCCAGGGAACCTCCGTCGACGGGGACCCTACGGGCACAGAAATGGCGGTCGAAGCCGCCGGCGTCGCTGGGACCGAAACTGTCGAAACGGGCGTGTCCGGATCGGCTGCAGGCTCCCACCGGGACATGTTAAACGCGGAGTACACCTTTTCGACCTTTGTTGTTGGCCGAAACAATGAGTTCGCCCATGCGGCCTCTTTTAGCATTGCGGAACGGCCAGGGCAGGAAAACTACAATCCTCTCTTTATCTGTGGACCTACAGGTATGGGTAAAACCCACCTGCTTAATGCAGTTGGCAACCATATTAGGGCTTCTTTTCCGCACCTTCGGATACTTTATGTATCGGCGGAGAGATTTTTAAATGAATGTATTTCGAGCATTCGACGCAATGAGATGGACCGCTTCCGATTGCGGTACCGGGAAAAGTGCGACGTCCTTTTAATGGATGACATCCAAATTCTCGGTCGCGGGGAAGCTGTGCAGGAGGAATTTTTTCATACCTTGAACGATTTCTTCGAAAAGGATCAGCAGGTCATCGTGGCCTCGGATCGAATGCCAAAGGATATAAAGGGTCTAGAGGACCGAATTCGCACTCGCCTCGAGTGGGGTTTGATCGCCGATATCCAAATGCCCGACATTGAAACTCGAGTGGCGATCCTAAAATATAAGGCGGAACGCAGAGGCATACATATCAGTAGTGATGTGATTAGCTACGTCGCTCGAATTTCCAAAAGATCAATTCGTGAACTTGAAGGGAACTTGAACAAAATCAAGATGTTCTCTGAACTTCAGGGGCTCCCAATTGATTCTGAGTTGGCCAAAAGAGTGCTGTCCACGCATGACGATGTGGCCACAATCACCATCGACGACATTCAAAAATTGGTCGCTGATCATTACAAGGTGCGTATCCCCGATATCAAATCGAAGACCCGCACTAGGCCTCTTGTTGTTGCGCGTCAGGTCGCCATGTTTTTAGTTAAGAAGCACCTAGACAAATCCCTTGTCGACATCGGGCGTTCCTTCGGAGGCAAGGATCACACCACCGTAATGAACGCTTTGCGTCGAATCGAGGATCAACTGAATAAGGATTCAGAAATTAAGAGAGATATCGATGAGTTAGAAGGCCGAATCCACAATATCACAGGGGTGTGAATGGGGACTGTGGATAAGCCTGTGAAAAAATCCGGGGGGCTTTTGGGGATTCAAGAAATTCACAGAATTCGACCCGTTATGCAGATCTATCATCAGTCGAATGTCCACAGGGATATTAATGCAATTTCGATGACTTAAACGATTTTCGGGGAAATCTACAGACCTACAACTATTACTAGTATTTAAAGAATAAAGAATTAGAAAGAAAGACCCAGGATTTTTGGAGGAAATGACAATGAAGCTCTCGGTGGAAAAAAAAGACCTGATCCATATCGTCGCTCGGGCCCAAAACATCGTCGAGAAGCGCAACACCATGCCGATTCTTGTGAATGTTTTGCTCGAAGCTCAGGGAAATTCTTTACGAGCCTACGCCACGGATTTGGAAGTGAGTCTAACCGATGAAGTGAGTGCGCAAGTCAAAATGCCCGGCAAGGTGGCGGTGAACGCCAAAAGTCTTTTTGAAATCATCAAAGAACTTCCCGATGGTCCCATCGAATTGGAACGCAAAGAAAACAATTGGCTCAAGATCACGCAAAATCGAGCGGTGTTTAACATGGTGGGCATTAGTCCAGAGGAATACCCAGTGTTTCCCACATTCTCGACCCAAGAATTTGTCTCTCTCGACTCAGACGTTTTGGCTGAGATGATTGAAAAAACCATTTACTCGGTCAGCACGGACGAAACTCGTTACCATCTGAACGGAGTTTATCTCGAGGTTCGCCCAACAGAAGACTCGGCTACTTATCGAATGGTGGCAACAGATGGTCATCGTTTGTCATTGGTGGATCGAAAAATTCCAGCGGGCGGGCAGAATGGAGCTCAAGGGGTTATTGTTCCACGCAAAGGTCTGCACGAAATTAAAAAATTGCTCGACTCTGTGGAAGACTCAGTGGAAATCGCCATTGAAGGTGCCCAATTGGTCGTCCGTCACGGATCGACTGTGTTGATGATCCGACTCATCGAAGGCAAATATCCCAACTATCAACAGCTTATTCCACAAAACCTTCGCGAAAAGGTGGTTGTTCAGAGAGAGGCGCTACTCAGTACTTTGAAAAGAGTATCACTTTTGTCCAACAGTAAATCGAAAGGTGTGACGTTCGCGATCACCAAAGGAAAAATGGAAATCACCTCGAACAACCCTGAACTAGGTGATGCCAAAGAAGAGCTCGAAATTGATTACTCAGGCAAAGATATGCGCATAGGTTTCAATGCGCGTTATGTTCTCGATGTCTTGTCGAGTATGCACGACGATGTTGTTGAAATTGATCTCAACGATCAGCTGTCACCGGGTGTGGTAAAGCCTCATCAAGACCAATCGTACACCTGTGTCGTCATGCCCATGAGAATCTAGTTTCTGGATGCACCTATCTTCCCTGAAGCTTAGGTTTTTTCGCAATTACCGAGCGGTCCAATTGGAAATCCCCCCGGGCGTGGTGGTGTTTTTAGGCG
Organism: Bdellovibrionales bacterium; assembly: GCA_050250515.1. Classification (GTDB taxonomy): domain Bacteria; phylum Bdellovibrionota; class Bdellovibrionia; order Bdellovibrionales; family UBA1609; genus JALHOQ01. The sequence goes on from JBFWON010000024.1 coordinate 10,597, forward strand.
CCAACGGTCGCGGGAAGACGAATCTAATCGAGGCCTTTTATTACCTCTTGAAGGGTGAAAGCTTTCGACCCGTTCAAGGCGATTCACTTCGCTCAGACTTTCTTCCGCCCGGTGCGGACACGCATCTGGAAATTTCAATTTGGAAAAATCAGCTCCGCCATGATTTGTCCGCGATCATTCAGTCCGGACGTTCTCGAACTCTTCAGTGGAACGGCAAGCGGGTCGGCTCCACTCAGCTGTGGAAAGAATTTCCAGTCGTTCTCTTCAGTCCTGAATCGCTCTCGGCGATCAAAGGCGGACCCGAAGAACGACGTCAACTGATCGACGAAGTGGTGGGTTCGGCCAATTCCAGTCACCTGAAAGTTTTAAAGGAATTTAAACGGGCGCTTTTGACACGAAATCGTATTTTGCGAATGATGCGAGAGGACGAAGTCGCCTCAAAAGAGGGCACTTTGATGCTCGACAGCCTAGAGGCTTCTTACCTCCCGCTTGCGGCCGAGGTGGCCTGGCTACGACTCGAAGCCATCAGGTCCATAGAGCAAGAATTTCAACTCTCCGCCCATGCGTTGCTCGAACGACGAGCTGTGGACATCTCGGTGGAATACCTGATTTCTGCTCAGTCCGCGCGCACTTGGACGCGCTCGGATTTGCTTAGTGCGATGCACCAGAGGAGTCTTGAACTGCGCGTAGCCGAAGTCGATTCGGGAACTTCTTTGGTCGGTCCGCACAAGCACGATGTTCGATTCCTATTTGCTGGAAAGGATTCAAGGTTTTTTTGTTCGCAGGGGCAGCAAAGATCCTTAATTTTATCTTTCAAGATGGCCCAAATATTGTATCATTACAGGGCTCATCAGGTTTATCCATTTTTGCTCCTGGACGATGTTTTGTCCGAGTTGGATCCGGCTCGCCGGTCGAACTTGATTGAGTTTTTGAAAGGCATACCGTCGCAGATTTTTATAACCACGACGGACTTGTCCTTCTCGATGAATTTTGGGGATCGACGTCTCCACTTGTACCAGGTTGAGCAAGGGCAAGTGTTGAAGACCGAAAGCCCGGAAGCACTTAGAGGTGATACGCGTGCAAGAGAACCAGAAGGCTTATGATGCCTCGTCAATCCAAGTCCTTGAGGGCTTGGAGGCCGTTCGTAAACGGCCAGGTATGTACATCGGCGACACGACATCGCGCGGATTCCACCACTTGGTTTATGAGATTATCGACAACTCGGTCGACGAAGCCTTAGCGGGAATTTGTAAAAACATTCAAGTGACCATTCACGCCGACGGATCCATCACCATCGAAGACGACGGTCGAGGAATTCCGGTAGGCACGCACAAAGATGGCAAGTCCGCTCTTGAAGTGGTCATGACTGTCTTGCATGCCGGTGGAAAGTTTAACAGCGACTCCTACAAAGTTTCGGGTGGATTGCATGGCGTAGGAGCCTCGGTGGTCAACGCTCTCTCTTCCCGATGCCAGGTTACGGTTTATCGCGATGGCTTTATTTGGAAACAAACCTACGAGCGCGGGATCCCGACCTCGACCGTGGCGAAGGCCGAGACCACAACTAGAACGGGGACGACCACCACGTTCAAACCCGATCGACAGATTTTCAAAGACGAATCCATCGAATTTGAATTTACCATTTTGGCCAATCGTTTTCGAGAACTCGCATTCTTGAATGCCGGCTTACTGATTTGTTTATCTGACGAACGCACCGGACAAAAGCAAGAGTTCCAATACACCGAAGGGATCATGCAGTTTGTTTCGCATCTTAATGAAACAAAAAAGGCCGTGCATTCCGAAGTGGTTTTCTTTCGTGGCAGCAAAGATGATGTCGAAGTGGAAGTCGCCATGCAGTGGAACGATTCCTATTCTGAATCGATTTACACCTATTGCAACAACATCAACACGATCGAAGGTGGAACTCATCTCGCTGGATTTCGAACGGCTCTCACCCGAAGTGCCAACGCCTATGCCTCATCAAAAAATTTGATTAAGGACCTAGAAGCCAATCTAGAAGGTGAGGACATTCGCGAGGGTTTAACCGCCGTCATCAGTGTGAAAGTGCGCGAGCCTCAATTCGAAGGTCAGACAAAAACGAAGCTCGGAAATAACGAGGTGAAAGGAGTGGTCGAAGCGCTCGTCAATGACAAGTTGGCCGACTGGTTTGACCGCAATCCTGGTCACGCAAAGACGATTATAACCAAGTGTGTGGAAGCCGCTCGAGCTCGATTAGCGGCTCGTAAAGCACGGGATCTCGCCCGTCGCAAGACGGCCCTCGACAGTGGTTCTTTGCCCGGTAAGATGGCGGATTGCCAAGAGAGAGATCCAGCAAAATGCGAACTCTACCTGGTTGAGGGAGATTCAGCCGGTGGATCCGCCAAGCAGGCGCGAGATCGTCGGACCCAAGCGGTGCTGCCTCTTCGAGGTAAAATATTAAACGTGGAAAAAGCTCGCTTCGACAAAATGCTGTCGAACGAGGAAATCAAGATGATGATCGCGGCGCTTGGCACCGGAATTGGCCGGGAGAACGTGAATGCGGACAAGATTCGTTATCACAAAATCATCATCATGACCGATGCGGACGTGGATGGTTCACATATTCGAACCCTACTCTTGACGTTCTTCTATCGTCAGCTGCCAGAGATCATTGAAAAAGGTTATGTCTACATTGCTCAACCGCCTCTCTACCGAGTGAAGAAAGGTAATTCAGAAAAATACTTGAAGGATGAAAAACAATTGAGCCAGCATTTGATGGACCTGAGTCTGTCGAAGCTCAATATTTCAAATCTCAAGTCGGGAACTTCTGAGAATGAGCTCAAGCAGTTTATTTTGAATATCCACCGGTTGGATCAACTGTTGAAAAACCTGGCGCCCCGCTACGATCGTGAAGTGATCTTAGAGTTACTGCGCAGTGGTCTCAAGTTGACCGACCTGATCAAAGACAAAGCGGCCGCGGACAAATGGTTCACCGGTTTTAAAAGTTGGGTGCATTCCAATCCAGCCTCAGGGTTGACGGATATACAACTCACCCAAGAAGTTACCAACGGCAGTGGACCTAGTCAGCCGGCAATGAATGTGCGAACCACACGTTTTGGATTTGTCCAAAATTCGGTGTTCACAGCGACGTTTGCCGAGGGGTCTGAGTGGCAAGAGCTTTCAGAACTCTGGGCTGGCTTCACGAAACTGGCTCCACTGCCGGTTAAGGTGAAGGGTGAAACGGAGGCGGAAGATCCGACCGAATACACCGACTACGTTGAGTTTTACAATTACGTCATGGAACTTGGGAAGAAGGGCATCTACGTACAGCGCTATAAGGGACTGGGTGAGATGAACCCAGAACAGCTATGGGAAACCACGCTGAATCCGGAGAATCGAAATCTCCTGCGCGTGACGATTGATGACGCCATCGCGGCGGATGAGACCTTTAGCATTCTCATGGGTGAGCAGGTCGAGCCTCGCCGAAAATTTATCCATGACAACGCTCTTTTGGCCAAAGAGCTCGACGTATAAAGGGTTGATGGACAATGGATGAAATTTCGAGAATTAGTAACGTCGATATAAACAAAGAGATGCGCGAAGCTTATCTGCAGTACTCGATGAGTGTGATCGTCGGGCGCGCGCTGCCTGATGTGCGGGATGGTTTGAAGCCCGTGCATCGCCGGGTCCTCTTTGCCATGAACGACCTCGGTAATGCGCACAACAAACCCTACAAGAAATCGGCTCGTATCGTCGGAGATGTGATTGGTAAATATCATCCCCATGGTGATATGGCGGTTTACGATACGATCGTTCGTATGGCCCAGGACTTTTCCCTGCGCTACCCGTTGGTGGATGGTCAGGGAAATTTTGGTTCGATCGACGGCGATGCTCCAGCGGCTCCACGATACACCGAAATCCGCATGACCGAACTGGCCGAAGAACTTCTGGCTGATATCGAGAAAGATACGGTCAGCTTTGGATGGAACTACGATGATTCCTTGCTGATTCCTCTGGTTTTGCCGGCTAAGTTTCCTAATCTGTTGGTGAACGGAAGCACAGGCATTGCAGTTGGAATGGCGACGAATATTCCGCCGCACAACATGTCGGAAGTGATCGATGGCTGTATCGCCTTGATCAAAAATCCAAAGCTTCAAATGGAAGAATTGTTGCGTCTGATCCCAGGCCCCGATTTCCCGACGGCGGGTGTGATTGCCGGTGTAGGTGGAATTATCCAGGCTTACAAAACGGGCCGCGGTGTGATCACCCTTAAAGCGGTTGCGGAAATTGTCCCGAAGAAAGATCGCGAAGAAATTATCGTCACGGAAATCCCCTACCAAGTGAACAAGGCGAAATTAATCGAATCGATCGCCGATCTGGTCCGCGAGAAAAAAGTGGAAGGGATTTCGGATATCCGCGATGAATCGTCGCGCGAAGGCATGCGGATTCTGATTCAACTTAAGCGCGGTGAAAATGCGCAAGTGATCCTGAATCGCCTTTACAAATTTACTCAGTTGCAAATCAGTTACGGCATTATCATGCTGGCGCTGGACGCCCGCAATCAGCCCGTCATTTTTGATCTTAAGAAAATGCTCGAGGCTTTTATCGCCCATCGCAAGGATGTGGTGACAAGACGTTGTATTTTCGATTTGAAAAAGGCAGAGGCTCGCGCCCACATCTTAGAAGGCCTAAAGAAAGCTCTGGATCAGATCGACGCGGTCATCGCCACCATTCGGGCTTCGAAAGAAGCGGAGATTGCGCGCAACGCTTTGATCGCTCAATTCGGATTTTCAGAAAAACAAGCTCAGGCCATTTTGGAAATGCGCCTGCAACGCTTAACTGGTCTTGAGCGGCAGAAGATCATGGATGAGCTGGCTGAGGTCCAAAAGCTAATCACTTGGTTAAAACAAGTCCTCGCCAATGTAGAAGAGATCTACAAAATCGTGGTGCAAGAACTTGAGGACGTAAAAAAGAAATTCGGCGACACACGACGAACCAAAATCGAACGGTCCAATGAAGAATTCCAGATCGAAGATTTGATCGCGAAGGAGGAAATGGTCGTCTCGATGACCTATGCAGGCTACATCAAGCGAATCCCGGTTGATGAATATCGACTGCAAAAGCGCGGCGGAAAAGGACTCAAAGGGGCCGAGCAGCGCGAAGAAGACTACGTGTGGAGGCTCTTCTCAGCCAACACGCACACGATGATTTTGTCTTTTTCGGATCGCGGCAAACTCTATTGGACCAAGGTGCACGAACTGCCGCAAGGATCACGCACTAGTAAGGGTAAGGCGATCAACAATGTACTGCAGCTCTCTTCCGGTGAAGGTGTGCGCGCCATTTTACCTATCGAGGACTTCAATCCCGATTGTTTTGTGGTGATGCTCACGGAGCAAGGCACGATTAAGAAAACTTCTCTTGAAGCCTTTTCGCGTCCTCGTCCTAGTGGATTGATCGCGCTGACGATTGAACTCGGCGACAATTTGATCGACGCTAAAATTTCGAGCGGGAAAGACGATATTTTCATCGTAACGAAGGAAGGAATGTCGATTCGCTTTGACGAGGCCGACGTTCGTGCCATGGGGCGTGCGGCTCGCGGAGTAAGAGGCGTGAGCCTGGCCAAAGACGATCGGGTTGTAGGCATGGAGATCATCGCTAAAGATAGCAAAGAGACCATTTTGATTGTGACCAAGAATGGCTTTGGCAAACGTACAACTATGGAAGAATACCGTATTCAAGGCCGTGGTGGAGTGGGCATCATCACCCAAAAGACCACGGACAAAGTGGGCGAAGTCGTGTCGGCTCGCTTGGTAACCGATCGTGACCAGATCCTTTTGACCACAAACGCAGGTCAGGCTATTCGCATGCGTTGTTCGGATATTTCAATTATCAGCCGAAACACTCAGGGTGTAAAACTGATGAACTTGAAAGACGAAGAGTTTGTTACGAGTGTGGCCCTGCTTGATGAAGAAGCCGAATCTGACGACGAAGGGTCGAACGAAACCCAGTGAAGTCCTTAAACCAAGGATGCAAATTTACGCGAGCGGTCCTGTTGGGGCTACTCGTGTTCTTGACTGGCTGTAATCTCGCGAGCAACTGGATTTCTCGTTTCAGAATTCAAACCGCAGTTAAGCGAGGCGATTCGCAGACGGCGGTTCGCTTGTTACAGAGGGCCATTGAAGAGGATCCAGATGGACCTTCCGCGCTCGACTATGCTCGAACGGGTGCCCGTTTAGCCCATGTCGATGCGAGGAATTACTTAGCTGCGACAGAATTTTACCGAATGATCGTATTGCGTTCAGAAAGTGAATCCGAACGCCTCTCAGCACAAAAGAATATCGCGACCTTAGCATTGGAAAATCTGCAAGATTTCAACCAGGCGGTGATTGAGTTAGAGAGATTGCTCAGGCTCGATATGACAGAGGAAGATCGATTTCGATTTCGTTTGAATTTGGCCAAAGCGCACTTCCAACTTAACAATTTAGAACAGGCGACACACGAACTGGACGACATTCTGACCAAACCTATGGATCCTGATTGGAAGTTCGATGCCATGATTCTGAAGGCCAATGTGCTCGTCTCAGGTAAGAAGTTGGCCGATGCGGCTAAAATATGGGAAGAGGTGCTCAAGGAGTTTCCAGAGCGATCCAAGCGGGAAAAAACGGGTTTGGACCTTGTCGTTTGCTATGAAGAACTCAAGAATTTCGATAAAGCCATTGAGGTCCTTGAGCACATGAAGGCCGATTATCCTAACCCAGATTTCTTGGAAATTCGGATTCAGCGGCTGCAAGATCGACGCTCTAACATGCCCGGCGCACAAGGATGGAAGAGGTAGGCAAAAATGGGTAAGAACAAGGGTCTCGTCTTTTCGGGAATGGCTTTTGAACTTGTAGCCATGAGTATTGGCGGGTACTACGTGGGTGAATATGTGGATCATTATTACGGTTGGAAGGCGACGGCCTCAACCTATCTGGTTTTGATTCTCCTGATTGGATGGTTTATTCATCTGATCTATCTGCTGATGAGGTTTGAACGAGAAAATGAAGACGGAGGCCCTGAGTCTTAAGTTTCTTTTGCTCATCCAAGCCGCGGTCGGATTGTCCATTACCTTTCTTTACTGGATTTTACTCGATTGGTGGCGTGGCGCATCATTTGGATTGGGTGCCTTGGCCATGTGGGTTAACCTTTTCTTGATCGCTTGGGTTTGGGATCGCCTTATAGCTAAAAAATCAATTGCTTGGACCGTCTTGGTCATTGTAATGAAGTACACGATTTTGCTAGGTGGCATTTTCTTACTGACCAGAACCTCTTGGTTTCACTCAATGAGTGCCGGTTTAGGGATGGCGAGTTTCGTCATCGTGGTTTTGATCCAGATGGCTGCCTTAATGAGGGAGAATTAGTTGGCGCAGGCGCATTTTAATTGGCTGCAATTAGTACCGGGAGTGACCCACGAAACAGTCCATGTGGCGACTGTGGCCACCGTGGGGGCCGCTCTGGTTAGTGGAGCGATCATTGGTCGCTTAGCACTTGGATCTGGTGAATCCGCCATTGCTCCCGCGGATCGATTTTCAATCAAGGGCGTCTACGAGCTCATTTTAGAATTTATTGTCGGTGTCTCGGATATGGTGATTGGTGAAGATGGCAGAAAATATGTGCCCATGTTTGCCGCGGTTTTCTTTTTTGTGTGGGTCAACAACCTAGTTGGCCTGCTTCCTGGAATGACGCCGGCCACGGATAACATCAATACAACCTTTGCTCTCGGTATCTTTACCTTTGTGATGTACAACTACTACGGATTTAAGGAGCACGGACTTCCTTATCTGAAGCATTTTCTAGGTCCCCTCCTGCTCTTGGCTCCGATGATGCTGATTATCGAATTGATTTCGCACATCGTGCGTCCGTTGACGTTGGGACTTCGACTCCAAGGTAATATTATGGCCGACCACACGGTGATTAGCGTGTTCGTCGGCATGTTTGAAAATGCCTGGTACATTCCAGTACCGGCGATTTTTTATGGTATGGGAATCTTCGTTGCATGCATGCAGGCGTTTGTCTTCACAATGCTTTCGATGATTTACGTTTCAATGGCAATAGCTCACGATCACTAGAGGAAAAAGGGAGAAGAACATGAGAAAAGCAACTTTTGTTTCATTGGCGACGCTGCTGGTTTCAATGCAGGCGTGGGCTCAAGAAGCTGCAGAGCATGCTGCGACCGCGGGCGCTGGCATGGGTGACAAGGGTTTGTACGCCCTAGGTCTAGGCCTGATGTTAGGTCTGGGTGCCTTCGGTGCCACAACTGGACAGGGTCGAGTGGGTGCATCTGCGATGGAAGGTCTGGCTCGCAACCCGCAGGCACGTAACAGCATGTTTGTACCGATGATCGTGGTTTTGGCGCTGATCGAGTCATTGTTCATTTTGACTTGGCTGATCGCTAGCGGAATGTCTGGCAAGATCTAAGTCGAGTCCATTCACCATATTATAGATGCAGCCGATAAGATTCCTTAGGAAACCTAGGAGAAAAATCGGCTGTGTCGGATTCTAACGACAATTCGCAACCCCAGGCGCCGCAAGAGATAGACATCGACACTTTAGCTGTCGAACTGGTTATCATTTGCAAGCATGAGAAGCGTTTGAGTCAGGCCGGTCAATTTCTCACAAGGCGTGGTTGGCCGACAGCTGTCCTTACAGACCTCAGTAAAGCCGTCGAATTAATTGCTGATAAAAAGCCTGATTTTATTCTGATCAGCTTGAACCATCCGAGTCCTGCAATTTTGAAACTTCCTGAGCTGATCGCACAGATGTTCAACTTAACGTGCGTGGCTTTTATTGAAAATGTAGATGCCTCGTCCTCTGCAGCCCTCAATAACATTTCGATGCAGTATAAAATCCAAGGGCAGCCAAGCGGGCCCAACATTCATCGATCCATCCGAAAATTCCTGGAAGAGAGATTCAACATCGGTTCGGACGACAAGAAATCTTCCCCTGGTCGAAAAGCGGCCGAAAACAATCAAGGCGGCTCTTACCGAGTGAAGGGCAGTGCGGCCAATGGACCGGGTGCTATCATTCAAAAATCGTCGTCCGGTGTGACGTCTAAAGGGTCTCACCTTATCAAGGGAGGTGGGCAGGGGCCAGGGCCAGTTGGTAGCAGCAAAAGAAAGCGTGGCTTCGGACCTGGTGAAGACGGAGACGATGAGAATGACCCATACAATATGCTTACGGGTGAGGGCGACGAACTTTCCGGTCCATACGAAGAGGGAGATGGTTACGACGGAGACGCCGGTTTGGAAGACGAATCAGGTGAACAAAATCCGTCGGATCTTTCACTTGCCGGGAAAAAGAGGCGAAGCCTTAAAGAACTCACGGGAGCTCAGGAATCCGAGGATAAGGCCGGCAATATGCTCTACGGTCGAGGAATGCAGAATAAACCTGGCGACGATTCCGGTGCGGATCTTTTAGGTAAACTCAAAAAATCACTCTTTGAGAATGCGGACGGCTCAACAGATGTGCCCGAAGGAGCTTCGGCAGATTTTGATTTCAATTCAGCTGCTGCTTCGATTATGGCGAGCCTCAGTGAAGGTGGCCCAGCCGTTGGTGGTAAGAAAAATCAGACGCAAGAAGATGGACAATCGGAGTCGTCGGGGGCTCTGACCGGTGGCGGCGGACTCGCCGAGGCCATGGCAGCCAAAGCGAGCGAAATGCTGGGTGCGGATTTTGGCGATTTAGCGGGAAAAGAGAATGGACAAGACAGTTCGGGATTGACCGGAAAAAGTGGACTTCCCAACGGACCTGGAGGTTCCAATTTAGCTGGTGATCTTGATGGGAAGGAAGCCCGAGAAGGAGAGGGCAGCGGGCATTCGCCCGGTGGCGCAAGCAGCCGATCTGGCGCCGAAGGATCTCCCTCCGCAGGCTCTGCGGGTGAATCAGGCGATGATATGTCCGAATTGTCCGCAGCCTCGGGAGGCGCTCAGGTACTTCCGATGCGCAAGAGTTCGACGAGCACTGATGAAAAACGTGGGATTTTTGAGAGAGCTATCGAAACCGCGATTGATCGAGTCTGCTCGACAGCTCCCACCAACAACCCGGCGCCTCTTGAAGAGACGAACTTTGTTGGGGTCTTCCCTATCGATTCTTCTGTTGAACCTGGATACTTAGTCATTGTGTGGCAGGGCAACGAGATGCAAGCTCGAGAGAATTTCTTGCGTGAATGTGGCCACTCACTCTCGGAAGCCTTCTCTAAGTTGAATCTGTCGGCCACCATCGAGCCTGGCTTTTGGACTCCCCTTACGACCGTCGATTTCCTCGCCTTTTCAAATAAGATGGCGCATTTTTTCTTTACGAAAATTCACCAGAAACGAACTGTGGCTGTATCCTTCTTTCTATCGCCTGATCCAATCAAGCGTCCACCACTTAAAGAAACCGATGGCATGGTCGAAGTGAGCGTCAAAGATCTTTCGCCCGAATTGCCGGTCAACTTCAAAGCCTACATACATCTAAAGAACAACCAGAAATATGTTCTCTATCTTAGAAGTGGTCGAAAAATCCAAGAACGACAAAAGCAGCGCCTGTTGGATAACGACGTCAAAACCATCTACATGAAGAGCGTCGAAAAAGAGAACTTCAAACAATATCTAACAGTCGCCTTCCTGCAAGAACTTGTGGTGAAGTTTACCAAAGCCGCGTAGCTATTAAAGGCTCGCGTCCACCACGGACTCAAAGCTGGATTGAATTCTTTTAAGTCCGTCTTCGCTGGTGGACTCAAATCGCAAAACTAAAACCGGTTGAGTATTCGAAGCTCGGGCCAACGCCCACCCGTCCTTAAAGCTGACGCGAATGCCATCGATAAGATTGGTTGAGTAATCACTTGAAGGCTTGGAAAACTTTGTCTTCAACTCGGAGACGATCGAGTGCTTCTTTTCTTCTGTAGTGTCGATCCGAATTTCGGGAGTGCAATAGGCTTTAGGAAGTTCTGATAGGAGTTGAGAAATTGTTTTGCCTGTCCGTGATAATATTTCAACCACTCGAAGTCCCGCGTACAAGGCATCGTCGTAACCGTAATTACGATCCGCAAAAAAGATATGGCCACTCAGTTCACCACCGAATGGAGCCTTTTCGATCTTCACTTTTTCTTTGATCAAAGAGTGTCCGGTCTTCCACATAATGGGCTGACCACCGTGGGCGCGAATAAAGTCGTACATTCGATCCGAACATTTCACATCGCCTATGATCTTGGCCCCGGGATTCGTCTTGAGTACGTCTTGGGCGATGAGGGCCATCATTTCATCGCCCAATATGAATCGCCCGCTTTCATCAATCAGACCAATACGATCTGCATCACCGTCAAAGCCAATACCAACTCGGGCACCGGCCTTTTTTACGGCCACCTTCAGTTCAGTTAGGTTTTTTTCAACCGTAGGATCAGGATGATGATTAGGAAATCGTCCATCTGGATCTTCAAAGAGGATTGTGGGTTTCAATCCGACCGCCTCATAAAGCCTTCGGGCTACGCAGCCACCGGCGCCGTTGCCGCAGTCGAGCACCACAGGAATGGGTTTGAGCCCAGCAAACTCCTCTTTGTAGCGAGCGACATAAGGAGTTAAAATGTCGATCGTCTCCTCGGATCCTTGGCCGCTGGCGAAATCCTTAGCCAAGATCATCTTCTCTAACATTTTTATCTCTTCACCGAAGATCGTGGTTTTGTTGAAAGAGACCTTGAAGCCATTGTAATCCGGTGGGTTGTGAGACCCGGTGACCATGATTCCACCCACCACATCCGGGACAGTAAAAGTGGAAAAATAGCTGACCGGCGAGGTGATTAGACCCAGGCGAATCACATGGGCGCCCCCTTTTCTAAAACCGGCAGATAAGGCATCGGTAATTTCTGGTGAAGAGAGCCGGGCATCATGACCAAGAGTCAGTCGCGGATTGGCCTGACCCGTTTTGCGGCGGACGTAGGTGACAAAAGCATGTCCAAGCGTTTCTGCAAAAGCCACGTCAAAATCAGATCCATACACTCCACGAATATCGTATTCCCGAAAAATAACAGAATTCATTTTCATCTCGCACCCCTTTTGACTAATTCGACGGCCGTTTCAATTGCGTCGATCATGCTGCCGGCCTCAGCCAGGTTTTTCCCAAAGATCTCTTTGGCGGTTCCATGATCCACGCTGGTTCTGACAAACGGGAGTCCCAGTGTCAAATGAACGCCCGAGTTGAAACCATGGATCATCTTAAACGGAATTAAGCCCTGATCATGATAGGGCACTATAAACAGGGAGTATTTTCCCCAATTCTGAGGCAAGAAGGCGCTGTCGGGAACCAGCGGTCCCTTTAGGCCTTTATGCTTCTGGATTTCTCGACGGACCCAAGCCTCCTCAGTGCCGAGGAGCCCATCTTCACCGGCATGTGGATTTAGACCCACCAAGGCTATTGGCTTTCGACTCTGTTGAAGCGGCAAAATGCTCTGCATTTGCTTGGCTGAGCGAAGGGCCGCGCGGAAGGTCTGAACATTCCATTCCTTCGTGACGTTTTTCAAAGGTATGTGTCCCGTCGCCAACAAGACATTGAACTTCTGCCCGAGAAATCCCATGTGCAAAGTCTTTCGGTGGGTCAGGCGGGCCAAAATTTCCGTGTGGCCAATATCCTTGAGTCCCGCACGCACGATGGTCGTCTTCGACAAAGGCGCGGTGACAAGGGCATTTTTGGAATGTCGTAAACAATGGTGAGTTGCCTCCTCAACCCAATGGGCAGGGCTCTCAGGGCGAGGCAGCCACGCTAAATTTTCACCGACCTTAAATTCGGATAACCGCGGAAGCTTTGTGCGGGAACCGACAAACACGCGAAATCGCACACCGGGCAAAGGGCCAAGACGTCGAAGTGCCTTAAAGGTCACTTCGGGACCAATTCCATCTTGATCACCCGTCGTGATGTTCAGAACAATGGGAGCGCGTTTTCTATACCCCATTTATTTTTATAAAAGAGTCATCTCGTCTTTGTTTTAGCCAAAGGCGGAATTGACGTTTGAAGGCCTCGGCATACAGTACGCGCCGAATATCCTCTTTCTTCTCCTCAAGTTTCGGATCGGAGATCAGAGTTTTTTTGACCACTTTGATGATATGCAGACCATTGGAGGTCTTGACGACGGGGGTGATTTCACCGACTTCGACCGTCTTAACCGCGGCGTCGATTTCATTCAGCATTTCGCCCGTCTTAAAGGTACCCAGCAAGCCGCCTTTACTAAAAGCCGGATCTTCCGAAAACTGCTCCGCCAGCTTTTCAAACGCTTGGCCGGTTTTAAGCTTATCGAGGACTGAGTTGGCGCGTTCCATGGCGCCCTTTTCTCCACCTGTCTTAGGGGAAAAGACGATGTGAGCCAGGGTGTATTCAAACGTCTGCTGGCTGTTATCCCCTGATTTCGAAAGGTAATAGGAACTGATGTCTTCATCCGAAATGCGAATTTTGTTGGTGACTTCCTTTTCGACGATACTTTGGCGTTCAAGACTGGTCTTAATGAAGTCTTGGTATTGAGACATCGACACGCCCTTAGCGGCCAATGCATCTTTTAGCTGCGCGCGCGAAATATTGTTGTTTTTCGCGATATTTCGGATTTCTTGTTCGACCCGCTCAATAGTGACTTCCATGCTTTTTCTTTTCACTTCGCTGTCGATCAGTTTTTCGTCGATCAAATGCTCAAGCAGCGCCTTCTTATCTTTGAGTAAGGAGTCGGCGTCCGTCAGCTTCAAAAGGGCGTCGTCTACGAGACCATTTTGCGAAAGCTTCTTCTTGAACTTATCAACATCAGAAGCCGTGATGATCTGGTCATTCACGATAGCCACAATCTTATCCACAACGCGGGCCTGGGCGACAGAAACCCACAGTCCCAAAATAACACTCAGTATGACTGAATTTTTCATCGAACCTTCGTTTCTACTTTGATGGCGTCGATAAAAGCCTGATCCTTAAAGACCCGGGCTTTTCGGATACTCTCTTCTAGCCACGAAAGATAAAGGGATTGCTTGTTTTTTTCTACCAATATTTGGCGAACCTCGTCTTTGACCTCGTTGAAACTCCTATTGCGCGCGGGTTTGCGGCCCACAACCTCGAAAATGTGGTAGCCAAAGGCGGACTTGATGACCGGGCTCCTCTGGCCCGTTTTCATCCGAAAGGCTGATTCAAAGATATCAGTGAGACCTTTTTCGACCCAGCCCACGTTGCCTCCCTTCTCCCCTTCCGGAGAGATGGAGTACTTTTTGGCTAAGTCGGCCATGCGTTTGCCCCGCTTCAACTCGACTTCGATCGATTTGGCGTCGCTCTCGGTGTTAACCAAGATCTGTCGAACTTGGGCCGTCTCAGGTACGGCAAATTTGGCAATGTTCTCTCGGTAGTAGGTTTGCATTTCAGCATCTTTAGGGATGGAAGCAGATTCGATAATCTTAGCCGAGACCATTTTCTGCAAAAGCATGGCATAAAGTCGGTCTCGCCAAGCTTTAAAAGTTAAACCTTGTTCGGCCAACGCCTGTTGAAAAGCCAAGTCATCGGGATAGGATTTTTGTATGGAGAGAACTTCCTTTTCCAAATCTTCGGCGCGTACGATGATTCCGTTATTTTTAGCCCACTCTTCGCTCAAGACCTGAACAATGAAGTCTTCGACAATTTGCTTTTTCACCAATGCCAGATTTTTCGGATCTTTGGCCGACAATGCATCTTGGTCTCTAAGGCGGAAAGACAATTCCTGGGCGAACCGCTCAGATCGCAACTGCTTGCCATTTACATCCACGAGGATTTTGTTCTTCAATGAAGGTCTTTGAAAATCACAACCTGAGAGAACGGCAAGCAAGGAAAGCGAAAGCAGCCAGTTCATTGTTTCACCACAGATTCAAGCGCCTTTTGATCCACCTGAACGGGCCAATTTTTTTTAAGACCGTCGAAGTATCGATCTAGGACCACGGCTCTTCTGCCCTCAAGAATGCTCGCCTGAACTTGATACTTGTCCGCTTTATCGAAAGGTTGACGTTCCAGCATACGAAGCAAATGAATTCCGTAGCGGGTTTCAATCGGTCCCGCCAATTCTCCCGGGCCGAGTTTGGCGGCTCGATCGTAAAGAGTTGGGAGCAGTGTGAACTTAGTTTGGGGACCTAAATCTCCAAATGTTTTTTTAGAAAGACTATCATGACTGTATTTTTGCACGGCTTCCTCAAAAGAGATCTCGTGGTTTTTGATCTTTTTGAACACGTCAGCGGCCAACGCGGCCTCCGATTCGTCGAATAGAATATGGGCCACCCGAATTTCTGGGAATTTTTCGTACTCTTTGCGCATGTCCGCCTCGGTGACTTTTATCTTGGTCAGCTGATCACCCAACTGCTTTTTGAGTAGAGCATTAAACCGGATGAGATTGATTTGCTCGGAGACTTCACGCTCCTGATCAATCTTCTGCTTTTCGGCCTCAAGAAGTCCCAATTCGAATCGAACCATCTCATTTAGAACTTTGTCGGCGGAGGGTGGAGTGGCACTGGCCTTAAGGATTTGTTCATAGCGCTCGCGAAATTCCTTGTCGGTGATCTGCCGACCCCCGATTTTGGCTACGACGGCCGCTTGGGCTGAAAACGAAAACATAAGAATCCAAATCCACCCGCGCAAAGTGTCTCCCTTCGCCTGAGCGACCTATCGTAGGAGAGATGCTGCAGACTGGCAAGCATTGGTAATCTGCTCTGCGAGCTGAATTCGAAGTGGTTCGGATTTGGGGGAAATTTCAGAGGAAAGATCGAATTGGGGCTCCCCAAAAACCACGACCACCCGAGCAAAAGGGGTTGGTAGGAAGGTTTGGTTCCAAGACTTGCGAAAATGGATGGCGTGCGAGCAGGCGGCTCCCATGGGAACAATTCGGGCACGCCCCATTTTTGCGACCTCAAAAACTCCGGGTTTAACAACGTGAAGAGGCCCTTTTGGTCCATCGACGGCCATCGAAGCTCGCCAACCCTCGCGCATCAGGCGAATGATACCCTTTAAGGCGCCTATGCCACCACGCGTGGAAGATCCTCGGCTAGTGGCGCCACCAAATCGCCGCACCACAAAATCAATGAGCTGCCCGTCACGACTGGTTGAGGTCATGGTGGCAATTTTGTATTGGCGCACTAGTGGAACAATCGAAAGCTCATGCCCATGCCAGTGGGCGAAGACCAACGGTGTACCGTTGGCTTTGGCCACCTTTAAATTTTCTGGTTCTACGATTTGAACCCGCCATGTGGCGGTCCACACACGATAGAGCCAGAAGATCAATCTGGGCAAAACGTGCTGGCGAAACATGAATTAGTTTGTAACTACCTTTTTGAACTCTTCAGTCAACTTAGGTACCACTTCTAACAAGTCACCGACGATTCCATAGGTCGCCTTTTGAAAAATGGGCGCATCGGGATCTTTGTTGATCGCGACAATCACCTTGCTACCGCTCATTCCAGCCAAGTGCTGGATCGCGCCTGAAATTCCCGCAGCAATATACAGGCTTGGCGCCACGGTTTTTCCAGTTTGTCCCACTTGCATGCTGTGCGGGACCCATCCGGCATCCGCAACGGCTCGCGAAGCGCCCACTGTTGCACCTAAGACATTGGCCAGGTCTTCAAGAATTTTGAAGTTGTCGGCAGACTGGACGCCCCGACCGCCGGACACAATCACGTTGGCTTCGGTCAGATCCGCTTTGGTGGATTGTCCCTTGGTAACGCCGGTGTTTTTAATTTTACCAGACGGGGCTGGAGCCGGGAAATCCCTAACGCTGGCGGATTTTCCCGCATCAGCTTTGCCGACCGGCAGTTGATTGGGTCGCATCAAAACAAATTTGTAAGCGCTGTCGACGAACTCCACTTCGGCCGAACATTTTCCAGCGTAGAGAGGTCGACGAACGGACACTTGATCACCTTTGATTTCCAATTTTGTGCAGTCGCTGGCGAGACCGCTCTCAAGGCGGGCGGCCACTCGAGGCATTAAATCTCGGCTGAGGGCCGAGGCACTAGCTAAAACTGTTGAGGCGCCGGACTCCTTAATCATGGTGACCAAGACATCCGCATAGCCTTCAGGGTTGTAGGTTCCCATGGAATCGCCCTCACAAAGAAAGACGGTTCCCGCACCATAGTGCGCCGCTTTGGAGGCGGCCGTTTTTATTCCGGATCCAATTGCCCCCGCCACGATCTCGGAGCCGGCCGATTGAGCGGCGGAAAGAAGTTCAACAGAGCCCTTTTTAAGGTCGGATTGGTTCGCCTCTAAAAACACAAAAATCTTTGCCATCATACCACCTACAAAACTTTCGCTTCTTCCATTATCAGTCGGACCAACTCTTTAGCCTGGGTGCCCGCATCGCCCGCGATCATTTTAACCGCGGGTTTTTCCGCCGGAAGTTCGAAGGCCTTTAGACGCAGTTTCGTATGAGATCCGGTCACACCCACATCCGCCAGGGAAAATTCCTGAACCGGTTTTTTCTTAGCTTTCATGATTCCAGGAAGACTCGCGTAGCGTGGTGTGTTGAGACCTTTGTTCGCGGCTACGACGCAGGGTCCTTGGACGGTAAAGGTCTCGCGCGCGCCCCCTTCCACCTCACGTTCGGCAACGAAGTCGCCCTCCGCACTAAACTTGGAGACGACGGTCACATGGGGGACGCCCAGCTTTTCAGCCACCATTTGCGGGACACTGGCCGCATTGTCATCGATGGCTAATTTGCCGGCGAAAACAATGTCAAAACTTCCCAGCTTTTTTATCGCCCCAGCGAGTGCCGCACTGGTGGCGAGCGGGTCCAAATAATCTGCCGTGTCAATTACCACGCCATCGTCTGCGCCCATGGCCATAGCGGTTCGCAATACTTCCACCGCGCGAGTTTTGGGACCAACGGTCATAACCGTTACCGAACCAGAGCCTTTGCTCTCTTTCAGTTTGAGGGCGGCTTCAACAGCAAATTCATCGTAAGGATTCATCACCCATTTAATACCAGATTCTTCAATCCCCGTTTTGTCCGCCTTCAATTGGATCCGAGTTTCCGTGTCCGGAACCTGTTTAACACAGACGATTATCTTCATATGACCCCACTTTAAGCTACGCTAGACCTTTAAGCTTTTGTGGGGTAATCAAAGGAAAGTCAATTGTTAAGAATCTCAAGGGCTTAAGTGAGGCAAGTCGTGGTGAACACACAAGCGAAGTGCTGTGGCTGGATAGGCTCCACCATCGGTAAAAAACAACTGATTGCAGTGACAGGATTGGGATTAAGTTTCTTTGTCCTCACCCACATGTTGGGAAATTTTTTGTTGGTATTAAGCGCGCGAGCGTACAACGAATACTCTCACGCACTGATCAGCAATCCCCTGATCGAATTGGCGGAGGCCGGGCTTTTACTCATGTTCCTAGGACATATGGTTTTGGCCAGTCGGATCTCTATGCGAAATATGAAAGCTCGTGATGTCGGTTATGCCGTCTTGCCGAGCGGAGAAAAGGGCACTAGCTGGGCCAAACGAAGTCTTTGGGCGCAAGGACTGTTGATTTTGGTTTTTACCATTCTCCACCTGATCACCTTTAAGTATGGAACTCACTATACGGTTGATTATGGCAAGGGCGAAATTCGGGACCTGCATAAGCTAGTGGTCGAAGTCTTTCAACAGCCGGGCTATGTCGTATGGTATTTGATTGCTCTGGTGGTTCTGTTGGTGCACTTGTCCCACGGTGTCGCTTCGAGTCTGCAGACCTTGGGAATTCATCACCCACGATTTCAAAAATGTATCAAAGGATTGAGCTGGTTTTACGCCGTCTTTGTGGGCGTTGGATTTATCGTTCAACCGATCTACGTATTTTTTATTTATAAGGGTTAACCGATGTTAGAGACCTCGCCAAAATTGGATGCCAAATCACCGGATGGTCCGATCGAAACTCGTTGGGATCGTCACCAATTCAACATGAAACTGGTCAATCCGGCCAATAAACGCAAGCACACGATCCTAGTCGTGGGCACGGGCCTAGCGGGAGCTTCGGCGGCGGCCAGCCTTGGCGAACTCGGTTACAAGGTGAAGGCCTTTTGTATTCATGATTCCCCCCGGCGCGCGCATTCGATTGCGGCTCAAGGTGGAATTAATGCGGCCAAAAACTATTCGAACGATGGAGATTCGGTTTATCGACTCTTTTATGACACCGTGAAAGGTGGCGACTTTCGTGCGCGCGAGTCCAACGTTTACCGTTTGGCGCAGATTTCCACCGCCATTATCGACCATTGCGTGGCGATCGGCGTGCCCTTCGCCCGAGAATATGGTGGCCTATTAGACAATCGATCCTTTGGTGGGGCCCAGGTGTCGCGCACGTTCTATGCTCGTGGACAAACGGGGCAACAGCTACTTCTTGGCGCCTATGCGAGTCTCAACCGACAAGTCGATAAGGGCAACGTGGAGATGTTGGCCCGTCGCGAGATGTTGGACTTGGTGCTAATTGATGGCCAGGCCCGGGGAATCACTGTTCGAAATTTAACGACCGGTGAAATCGAATCCCACGCGGGCGATGCCGTTCTACTTTGCACCGGCGGGTACGGTAACGTCTACTTTTTGTCGACCAACGCGATGAATTCCAATGTCACGGCTTCGTGGCGTTGCCATCGGCGCGGGGCCTATTTTGGCAATCCGTGCTTTACGCAAATTCACCCCACCTGCATTCCGCGTTCGGGAAGTTACCAGTCCAAATTGACTTTAATGTCTGAGTCTTTGCGCAATGACGGCCGGGTTTGGGTGCCGAAGAACAAAGGGGACCGAAGACGCCCGCAGGAAATTCCAGAGAGCGAGCGCGATTATTACTTAGAACGAATTTACCCTAGCTTTGGTAACCTGGTTCCTCGTGATGTAGCCTCCCGGCAGGCGAAATTTCGTGTGGATGAAGGCCGCGGAGTGGGCCCGACGGGTGAGGCCGTGTATTTGGATTTTGCCGATGCCGTCAAACGCTTGGGTGCCCATACGATCTCCGAGAAATATGGCAACTTGTTTGATATTTACGACAAAATTACTGGTGAAAATCCCTATGAAGTTCCGATGCGTATCTTCCCAGCCGTTCATTACACGATGGGTGGACTGTGGGTGGATTACAACTTAATGAGTACCGTCCCGGGCCTTCATGTTTTGGGTGAAGCCAATTTTTCAGACCATGGCGCCAATCGTCTTGGGGCTTCGGCTCTGATGCAGGGATTGGCCGATGGATTCTTTGTGATTCCTTATACCCTTGGACATTATATCGCTTCGACCCCAATGCCGAAGGTGGATGAGAAGCACGAGGCCTTCCAACAAAGCCGCGAAGAAGTCACCAGCCGCTTAACAAAGATTTTGACCGTGAAAGGGCAACGTACGGTTGATGATTTCCACAAGCACCTAGGCGACATCATGTGGAACAATGTGGGGATGTCACGTAACAAAGCAGGGCTAGAAGAGGCAATCAATAAAATTCGGGATCTGCGATCGTCCTTCTGGTCGGACGTGCGAGTTTCAGGAGAACGAAACTTTAAAAACTCCGAGTTGGAAAAGGCGGGCCGCGTGGCCGACTTTTTGGAATTGGGCGAGCTGATGGCAAAAGACGCTCTGATGCGCGAGGAAAGCTGTGGTGGACACTTTCGCGAAGAGCATCAAACGCCTGACAATGAAGCCAAGCGAGACGATCAGAATTTCTGCCATGTGACCGCGTGGGATTACACAGGAGCTGGTGAAACCCCAGAGTGGAAACCCTATCGCGAAGCTTTGAAATTTGATTACGTTCATCCGACGCAAAGAAGTTATAAGTAGGGGCAAAGAAGATGGCCGACGAAAAAGCAATGACTCTGAATTTGAAAATCTGGCGTCAGGCGGGACCTGACTCAAAAGGCAAGTTTCAAGATTTTGAGGCGAAGAACTTGAGCCCTAATATGTCCTTTTTGGAAATGATGGACGTGGTAAACGAAGAGCTCATCCGCCGGGGAGATGAAGCCGTCGAGTTTGATCATGACTGTCGCGAGGGCATCTGTGGATCTTGTTCGATGGTAATCAACGGCAATCCGCACGGACCGAATCGAGCCACAACCACTTGTGAACTCTATTTGCGACATTTTTCTTCGGGTCAAACCGTGACCGTGGAACCGTTTCGAGCCCGCGCCTTTCCTGTGGTCAAAGACTTAGTGGTTGACCGCTCGGCCTTTGATCGGATTCAACGGGCCGGCGGATTTATTAGTGCCAACACAGGTGCGGCGCCGGATGCGAATTGTTTGCCTGTGCCGAAGACTAAAGCCGACCATGCCTTTGCCGACGCCGCTTGCATCGGTTGTGGGGCGTGCGTGGCTGCATGCAAGAATGCCTCGGCCTCGCTCTTTGTTGCGGCCAAGATTTCTCACCTCGCTCATTTGCCTCAAGGGCAAGCGGAAAGAAATGACCGGGCTCTCCGCATGGTGGCCCAAATGGATGCCGAAGGTTTCGGTGGCTGTACTAATACCGGGGCGTGCTCCGCCGCATGTCCCAAGGAGATCAGTCTCGAATCCATCGCCCTTATGAATCGTGATTTTGCCCGCGCCTCCGCGCTCAAGACTTGAAGCGATTCGAGGCTGTCCTCAAAGTATTGATTCCAGTCGGCGTGGCGTGCTTCTGTTGGTGGTGGATCGCCAATAGGCCCAAGGTCAGCGAAAAGTTTTTCCCCAATATACTCATTCTCGATGCTTGTTCGCTTCGTGTTGACCATGCTCCGATTCTATCCGACTTAGGAAATCAATTGATGCCCAAGACAGCCCGGTTTTTTGGGCAAGGCAGTTTAGTTTTAGAGAATCTCTACAATGGATTGGGCTGGACGGGAAATTTTGCTATCCGTGATTCGATCTACGAAAAAAGTTTTTTGCAGAAAGTGGGCTACACTGGCGTAGGACTCTGGACGCGTTACTCGACCCTTCGAATTCCTCCGCGTGTTTCTAGGGGATTTGTGCCTGCGGACCAGGGATTCGAGGATCACAAGCAAGACGACAATTTTTTTGAAAAACGTTATCGGCCTTATCTCGATCATTTTTTGGACGCCTTGGTGGCTCCGCGATCTCGACCATTTTTTGTAACTGGATTGTACAAGTATCTGCACTATCCTCTGATGGATCGGTTTAATAAAGATTCAGGGTGGGACCGATTTCTAACGGTAGAAGAAAAAAAGCGGCTGCAAGATTTACTAGCGCATGCAAGGGAACATCCGGAGAAATTGCCGTTCCTGGTGATGATCGCCGATCAAGCGGTTTTGATTCGCAATCATCCCCTTTTTCCAAAGTTTCATTCCGGAGGCGATGATGGAGATGAAAATGTCGCCCTCTTGGGTTTGATTAATCATCCGACCCTACTCCGCCAATGGAAAGAGAGTGAGGGATATAGTGAAGACCTCATAATTCTAAAAAAAGTCTATCGAGGTAATGTGGCGTATTTAGATGAGCAAATTGCGCGGACTCTGTCGCGTTTAGAGACTGAAGGTGTACTCGACAAGACCATTGTGGTTTTGACGGGAGATCACGGTGAGCTGCATATGGAACATGATCAACTCACCCACGGGACTTCGTGGCGAGAGGCGGCCATGCATGTGCCGACCTTGGTTCGATACCCTGGTCAAAAGAAGACCATTCGGATCAAAGAGCAATTGAGTTTTTTCTCTCTGGCCGAAGTCTTGGGAAGAGTCATGGTGGAGGGATTTGAACCACAGAATTTTGAGACCTCATTCCAAGCCGAGGCAGACCCCGCCATAGTGGGGCGAGATTGCAAAAATGTTTGGCGATCTCTGCGGGTGGAAAATCGATGGAAGTATGTGGTTGAGTATAAAAGTGGCCTCCCTAGACTTTTTGATCTTAAAAACGATCCCGAGGAGACCGAAAACTTAGCTGACAAAAATCCGAGTCAGGTTGCGAAACTCGAAAGCCTCTATTGGCAGACTCTGCCGAAAGCCTTCAACCAAAGGCGCTTTTGGTGCGACCGCTGGATTGGCAAGAACGGCAATTACAGTCCCGAACCTAGTTGGAGGGCGCAGGCGGAGGAGGGGGCGGCGGAGGGGCTGGAGGAGGAGGCGGGGCTGGAGGAGGAGGCGGAAACAACGCCCGCCGATCACAATCCATATAACAAGCGCAAACCGGAACCGCGGTGATCGGGTCGGACTGAGTGTTGGGATCTGAAGACGGTACGCTCTTCAAGTAGTAAATGGGCTGACAAGCGACAATGAATGGCGGGGCTGGCGGCCAACCGGAAGGATTCTGGCAATCAGGATCCTTGGGAACGGCAGGATCGGAACAGTCAATGTTGGCCGCGTTCAACGGAGTCGCACAGTTGCCCGAGGCATCATCGTAGGTACCGCTGATCTGTTGGCAAACTTCCTTGGACGATTCATCTTTGTAGCACTCGACAATGTTACCAGCGGCGTTGGTCACGACGTTCACGGGAATGGTGCGCGAGCGAGTTTCACCACCGACCAATTGTTGACCAGGGTTAGGATTGGTCACATTAATAACCACTTCGGCGGCGTAAGTGGTGTAGTCCTGGTATCCACCGCCATCATTTTTTCGGATATGTCCGCGCCCGACGCCCGCCGTTCGCTCCCGAATCCGGATCGACTCCACGCGGAAGGCACCAAAGATCGGCTGGCCGACGGTCAGCACTAGTCCAGGGTCAGCCGAACCAAAGCCATTTTGCGAATAGATATTTCCGACGCCAGTTTCGGTCCCATCAAAGGCGATCAAGGCCCCGGGGCCCCCGGCCCGAAGGGCCGTATCACAGGATCTTTTGTTCGCTAAGGCCGCTTGTACCAACTGAACGGTGTTATTCAGTTGGTCCATCATATTGGTGCGGTTTGTGACTTTCGAAACTGTATCGAGGATGGAGACTATAAAAAGCGAAAGGATTCCCGCGAGCGCCGTCGCGACTAAGAGAGAAACAATACTCATTCCAGAACTTTTAAATCGCAATGCCATTTCCTTTACTCAATTCGAACCTCCTGGAGATCCCGGCCCGTAAGGCCCGGGTCCGGGCCCCGGACCTGGCGCGGCGGGAGTCGCTCCTGGCGCTTGTTTCATGCATATCCATTGGCAACGACAAATGGGCTCGGCCGCAGCATCTGTGTTTAGATGCTGGCGGTAACCTTCGACGAAGTAGAACTTCGTACAGGACTCCGGAGGAGTGCCTGGCGAGGTTCCGGGGCAGTCTAGAGTTGCATCGCCTTGAATTCCTCCGTCAGCAACGGGTGCTCCACAGTCTGGAAAGTCAAAAGGTTTAAGCAACCGTTGACATCGATTTTGTCCGGCAGGCGCATTGGCCACATAGGTGCCACCCAGTTGCAAACAAATCGCCTCTTGTGCCGACTCCTGATAACACTTAGTTAATCGATTCGTCGATTCGTCGATGACCGCGTTGTAAGGGATACGTTTTTCGCGAATAGCTCCGCCGGACAGAACAAGTGGGTTGGTAACCGTATTGTTGCCACCCGCGCCCGCGCCTGTGGCCACGTCAAAGCGAATAACGATTTCACCTTCCATCACGGTCAAAAACCTTCCGGGGCTTTGCTCGACTCTTAGTCGGCCCTGCCCAGGGACTCTTTCGCGAAAAACTATTCCCCCGTCCGCGGCGGATTTTACCAAGATTCGTCCTGTTGGACTGGCGGGGTCTGAAACGGACTGGCCCACTTTCAACAAAAGCGTGGCGTTGGGATCCGCACTTCTTCGTTGCACGTAGATACTGTCCACCGGCAAATCTGTTCCCCAGTTGGCGGGCAGATAGACCAATCGATCCCCACTGCCTCCGGGACCGCGCAGGGCATTTCCACAAAGTTCTTCGTTCGCCACCACAGCCTGTACAGATCGCACGGCGGCTTCCACCACCTGGGTGATACTCGCCCTCGCCATGGCCTTTGTTACGGTGTCGATCAGGGACGTCACGCCGACGACGACAAAGCCAAGTAAAGCACTGGCAACTAAAACCGAGACCAGCGAATATCCGGTGGCCTGACCAAGAATTTTTAGTTTACGGTACGACACAGGTCCACCTACAGGCGCATCGAAAGCGCATTCCTTGAGTTCCTTCTACAATCTGGACAAATCGAACTGGGGCTTCAATCGATGGCGCTAGACAGCGCCCCGCAATGTCGGCTTGGGCGTTGTCGCAAGCACCGAGTGCGACAGGATCATTGGGGCTTCCGGCGGCGCAATTTCCCACCATGTAATTGCATTTGCCAGCGCCAGGAGTGTTGCTGACGTTGTTCATAAATCCGCCCATCATCATGCAAATGTAGTCCATGGACTCGCGAGTGTAACAGAGATCAATTTGGTTCGTGCCAGTTCGAGTCATGACCGTAAGCGGAACTTCGCGAGGCCTAAGAGTTCCGCCGAGCATTTCAAAAAAAGCGACTCCCGCGACATAGCCTAGGTCCACTTTTAATGTCCCGACATAGCGAGTGTAGTCCACAAATCCGGGGGGCGTAGGTTCAGAGGGATCGTCTTGAGGGTCCAAAATATTGTGAACGGTCGCTGGCACACCCGTATCGCGTTCGAACCAAATTCGGTTTATTTGAACAAGTCCTCCGCCCACGGCGGGTAAGCCAGTTGGAGCATTGGGTAATATGGGAGCGGTTGCCCCCGCCGGCCACGGCAATATTTGACCGACCCGGTAGGCCGCCGCGCCGGCATCGCCGCCAACTCGAACTTCGGCAAAATCGAATGTATCCTCGCCCGCGTAAGGAGAACCCCGAGCCCCGGAACCCATTCGAAGACCTTGACCACAAGCTGGTCCGTTGGCCAAGATTTGATTAATATTCAGCATCATAGAGTCTGCTTCGTTTTGAACTTGCAGACGTCGGGAGGACAGAATCATATTTCCGATGACTGTTAACATCACCAAAGCCACGGCGCTCACCACAGCCGCGAGGCCGAGGGCCATCATCAAGGCATCACCGGATTGCCCACGCCGAAACTTCAAGCTGCTTCTCCGATCTTAGTGACAGAATCTGGCAATAATATTGACCATTATTAACGAACCGTAGCTCGCGCCTGTCAAAGTGAAATTTTGCTAGACGTGGTGTATTCAAGAACTTACCGTTAATCGGTTGGGAAAACACTGGGGGAATAATGAAATCGTTTGCCAAAATTCTCGTCTTATTGTCTGCGGCGATGTGTCTCGCATCCGTGCAAGCCAAAACCCGGCTTCGGCTTTGTATGCCGGTGGAAAACGAGGATTTTCTCAACCTGAGTTTGCTAGTTGCCCAGGATCAAAAGTCCTTTGAACAGCAAGGTCTTGATGTTCAAATTTCGGTGATTCGGCGGAAGACTGGGAAGTCGGCTTTTACTATGTCGAGTGCGGGCCCACTCTCGTCCTTTAGCAACGAAAACTGGGGCGTCGCCGATCAGGTAATTAACGCGCAGGCCAAGTGCGATGTCGGCATCAGTCCGGTCGCGGGGATGATGGCCCTGCAAGATAAAGATTTGGCCCTACTTCAACCGCTCTACATGTCCACCTACGGTCAAGACTACGACACTCATTTGATTGTGCGGAATGATTCGCTGATCAAATCGGTAAAAGACCTCAGAGGAAAAGTGGTGCGTATTGGTCAAGTGCCGACCCATATGGCCTTAAATGGTGTCTTAAAGGACAGCGGAATGCGCTTAAACGATGTGATTTTAGAGACCACGATCCCCGCCAATCACGTGTTGGCGGCGTTAGACTCAGGCCGCATTCATGCCGCGATCACCTACGTGCCCACCATGCCCTTGATGTTGGCCAGCGGAAAAGTTCGTGTTCTTAGTCAAAATATTATTGGCCGGCAGGTCATGGCGAAAACGCCCAATGCCTTGATGTTCACCAGCCGAAAATTTGCCGCCGAACATGCCGAAGTTTTAAGCCGATTTCGTGCGGCGATGACGAAAAATCTGGCACAAATCGAACGGGACCCGGGTTTGATCTTTAAGTCCGCCCATCGACTTTTTCGAGGTCGAAACGGTAAGAGTTCGATCCTCAACGGACTTAATCCAGCCTGGCAAGAGCGTGCGGCCACTTTGGTTGGCAAATTGAGTCTTGAGGACTTCTCCTCGTCCAACCAAGAAGCGTTGAATCGAAACCTTATGGATTATCAAAGACGCCTATTTAATCTCGGGTACATATCTAAGATCTCAGATATCTCCGGATGGTTCCCTGATTCGAAGCAAAAACAGGCTGCCCTTTAGTCGCGCCGAGCCATCCCTAGGTGTAGGAATCTGGACCTTTGGCGGCCCATGGCTAGCGAGTTATGAACATGTTCCCACAGAGTTATCCACATTTTGTGGCCTAAAACCCGGGCATACCTCGACTTTCGTCCCGGCGCCTTGCTTTCTTAGCGAACGCGCCAAAATGTTTTTCTAAGTCGGAAACGAAAATGGGTGGACACCAGACTTTGCGTTGGTACCATTTTGGAACTGGTTGGAGACCTGGGCGAAGGTACCAATCTGTAATGAAAATCTAAGTGCTCAACGAAGAGCGGAGGACCACATGAATCAAGGACGAGTCATTGGGGTGGTGACCACCCTTATTGCGCTTTTGGGTCTATCGGCCCAAGCGAAAGAATTCCCGGCCGTACCTGGCCAATTTGTCGTCAAGTTGAAAAACACGACGATGACCATGTCGGCATCGACACTAGCCAAATCCTTGGGCGGACAGATCAAACAGACTGTTAATGCCAAGGAAGGTTTGTTGTTGATTGAGCGTCCGACGGTAGAAACACAAGAGTCGGCGGTGGCCATACTCAATGCCAACCCGATGGTGCAGTATGCGGAGCCCAACTATATTTATAGAGTGGTAGGTGGTTCTGCGAACCTTCCCAACGACACTGAGCTTGGCAAGCTCTGGGGCTTGGTGAACACGGGACAAACGGCCGGTGGTGACTCAGGCTCGATTCAGGGTAAAGCCGGAATCGATATCGATGCGACTAAAGCATGGATGATCGAGACAGGATCGAAGAACGTGCGCGTATCCGTAATTGATACGGGCGTTAATTACGCACATCCAGACCTTGTTGATAACATGTTCACCAATGTGGCTGAGCTTAACGGTCAACCCAGTGTCGACGATGACGGCAATGGTTGTGTGGACGATATCCACGGTTGTGACTTCGCCGGTAAAGATGGCGATCCCATGGATGTCTACGGACACGGAACTCACGTCTCTGGAACCATCGGCGCTACCGGTAACAACAACGATGGAATCGTGGGCGTGGCTTGGAATGTTGAAATCCTCCCGGTTCGCTTCTTGGGCGATGACGGCGGCGGAACATTGGCGGATGCGGTTCTTTCGATCGATTACTCGATCGCAATGAAGGCCAATATTATGAGCAACTCTTGGGGTGGCGGCGGATTTTCGCAAGCTCTCCTAGACGCGATCACTCGAGCGAAAGATGCAGGCATCTTGTTTGTAGCTGCTGCTGGTAACAGTTCCAACGACAATGATGCTTCGGCTGAGTACCCCGCTTCTTACCAAGTCGACAATGTTATCGCTGTGGCCGCTTTGGATCCGGCGGGTAATGTGGCTGACTTTTCAAACTACGGCAAGACGACCGTTCAATTGGCAGCGCCGGGCGTGAATGTGTACAGCTACACAATGGCCGGATTGCAAAGTTGGTCGGGAACTTCGATGGCTTGCCCCCACGTATCGGGTGTTGCGGCTCTCTTGCTCGCACAAGATGGCACGCAAACATACGACGTGATTCGCGATCGTCTATTTGCTTCGGCTCGTCCGCTTGCAAGCCTCAGAAGTTCTGTGACCTATGGAATGGTGAATGCGTACCACGCTTTAACCAACACGGCAGCTCCGCTGGATCCGAACGATCCATTTGATTGGAACAAATCGGCAGATGTGGCGTCCACACCCCATCCTTACACCGACAAATTCCAAAACAGCTGGACCATGTCGGTGCCGGGCGCGGCTCGCATCGCTGTGCATTTTGCCAAGTTCGACACGGAGTCGGGCTACGACAAAGTGACTTTCACCGATGCCAACGGCGTGGTCGTAGGAACCATGAGTGGCAAAAAGGGTGATGATGTGTTCGGTCCGGTCATTGAAGGTGACACAGTGACCGTGACTTTCACGGCCGATGACAGCGTGACCTCGTACGGTTTCGACATCGACGGTGTTGCTTACCAAAACTAGTATTTTGATTTCTAGCCCCCACTATCCGTGGGGGTTTTTTGCTCGCAAAAATCGCTCGATTTTCAAATTCACAAGTTCTGGCATATCCAACTGCGCACAGTGTGATCCATAAGGGACTGAAAAATACTCGCTCCCCTTGATCAATTGGTGAATCTCTTCTTGATGCTTCTCGGGTGTGACCGAGTCTTGTCTACCCCCGATAATCATAGTGGGTACACTGATTCGGCTAAGGACCGGCCGTCCATCATAGGCCATCATGGATTCAAACAAGCGAATAAAGGCGTCGAGATCCATGCCGGCGATCCCCTTGGCGTAAATTTCGATATCCTTTAGGCTGGTTAGATTGGTGTTGAACCCGCCGGCCAAAGCACTCAGTTGCACGGCCAATGGATTTTGCACAGACTGCCGCCACAAAAAGCTAAGAGTCTCTGGAAGAAGCTCATAGCCAGATTTAAATAAACGAAAAAAAGAGGTCGTTAAATCCGCACCGAACATTCCCGCCAGCGGATTCTTCACAAAGCCATTTACAAAGACCAAGGAGTGGGCGAACTCGGGGAAAAGATCGTAGTGTCTCACGAGCATCTGCGCGCCAAAGCTGTGCCCCCACAAACTGGCTTTTTGAATTTCAAGATGATCGAGCAATGATTTTAGGTCTTGAGCTAGATCATCAAGACTCAGATGTCCGCGATCTTCAGGGATCTCAGAGCGATGATGAGCCCGGTAATCGTAGGCGATCACTTTGTATTGAGCCGAGAAATGCTTGATCTGGTGTCGCCAGTGATTGAGCAGACAGCCGATGCCATAGTTCAGCACGATGGGCAGGCCTTCGCCGCGCACCTCGTAGTAGATGCGAGTTCCATCGAAACTCTTAAAGGTACCGGTCTGCTTGGGAATTAAACTCATTCGATAAAATCCACTTCAATCATGGTCTCGTTAATCGTAATGATATCGCCGACTCGCAAGACCTCAGAGTCGACCGACTTCTGATTCAAGCGAACCAGCTTGGGATGCTCGGTCTTAAAGACAATCCCATCGGATGATGGCTGTAACTCAAAACAGATGTCTGGTACAGAGGGTTCCCAGATAGGAAGATCTAATGAGGCCGCTCCCAACTTTCGGGGCCCATAGCCCAAAACCCACTTTGAGTTGGTTTGCACACCGCGGACGAATTCGAGAACGATCGCGGGCTGTAGGGCTACGACAGGCCGTGGGCGGTCTTTGAAAGTGTCCACATGTCGTTTGACAAAATCGGCTAAGGCTTGATGCCAATATTTCTTCTTGGCCTTTTTTTTAGGTGCCTCCGCCTGACCCGCTTTGGCTTCACGCGAAGAGGTTCGCGCCGCCTTCGCCGGTGCGGCGTCGGCCGAAGGTGCGGGGGGTTCTACCTTGGCGGGATTCGACGCGACCTCAATCACCTCGAAGCCCGAATCTCCAATATAAAATTTGATTCCCGGGACCAGTTTTATGGAGGCCACTTTAACGTCGTCCACCCGAATGCCATTCTTAGAACCGTTGTCGACGACCTTCCACTGGCCCGAGGAAGATTTTTCAATTTGAGCGTGGATGCCGGAGACCTTAGGGTCGGGCAATTTGATCTGACCGACGCGTCCCAATGTAATGGGGGCCTCAATGGGAAAAACCTGGTTGATGAGGGGCCCAGCAAAGGCCCGGATTGCAATACCCATGAACGTATATCGTTCCATACTATGGGGGACCCAAGAAAGTCCGGCTTTATCTTGTACCAGGTACCAGAAGTGTGCTAGATCGTGGCAAATTCTGAATTCCTTGCTCCACCCAAAGGCTGGGGCTTTTAACCGAAAGGACGTAAAATGGCTGGGACCACCCCACAAACCCTACGCAAATATGAATTGGTCGTGATTCTTCACCCTGACGTAAGTGAAGAAGATCAAAAGGCTTTCTTCCGGAAGAACCGGGACATTATCAAGTCCTTTGATGGGTCTATTCAGCACATCGACACTTGGGGAAAGCGTAAACTGGGTAACCCCGTCGATCGCCTGGCTCGCGGGCTTTACTTCCACATGACGTTTGAGTCCAACGGAGGCTGCGTGGCTGAACTTGAGCGCACCATGCGCATCAATGATCGCGTGATCCGCTTTCAGCACACACGGCTTGATGATCGCACCAGCTTGGCCAAATACTTGGAAAAGTTCAAAGATGCTTTGGCTGAGACGGCCAATCGTGAGCGCGAGCGTGAAATCAAGAATCAGCAACGCAAAGCCATGCGAATGGAGGGTGGGCGACCACCGCGTCCTCAGGCCTAATTCTTTATGCAGACTGTATTTCGCACTGTCATTTTAGGGATGTGGGCCGTTTTGATGACGGCTCTCACATATGTCTTCGGCGGGGTTCCACTGAAGGCATTGCGGTCCCGTGACGGCCGTGGAATCTATTGGCTGATCTCACTACTGATCACGGGCCTTTTGCTCATCATGCGGGTTCGGGGACTTGGAATTGCGTTTTTCAGCCTGGTGATATTGATCGGGTTTTTCAGCGAGCTCGAAGACTTAGGATTCGGATTTTTGTTGAGCTCATTTTTAGCTCTTTTGATGAACACTTTAATCGGTGCCGGGGCCTTTGCTCTTTGGGTTTCCGCGACGGGTCCGAAATGGTCAGGCATGGTCCAAAGCAGTCTCGAAATGCTGCTGAAGCCTCTGACGGAAATCAACCATGCGATTCAGATCGATTACTCAGAGCTGATGATGCAACTTCCGTCGATCGTTATAATTTTATGGATGGGTTCACTTTATTTAGCGGTCCTTATGGAGCGCCGTTTGAAAGGTGCCAGTGGCCGCATGAGAGCGCAGCTCGGCGAGCTTCGCCTCCCCGATCCAGTGGTTTGGATTTTTATTTTAGCGCTTCTCGGTGCTTTCGGTGGATTTGAGTTTCGCGGCGTACACTCTGTGTCCCTTAACGCGCTTAACGTGTGTTTTGTGCTGTTCTTCTTTCAGGGTATTGCCGTCGTCAGCCGATTTTTCAGTCGCATTCAGATGGGATCGTTCTGGCAGGCTGTGTTTATGGCCTTGATTGTGATTCATTTGTTTTTGTTTGTGAGCCTTTTGGGCTTAGTGGACTACTGGTTGGACTTCCGCACCCGCATGAGTAAGGGAACGCCGGAGTACAAACGGGAAATTTGAAATAGTTAATAAGGAGAAACGATTATGAAAGTCATTTTACAAAAGGACGTTAAGAATCTCGGTAAAGTCGGAGATCTGGTCAGCGTTTCTTCGGGATACGCTCGCAACTTCCTCTTTCCCCGTGATCTTGCCATCGGCGCCACAGAGAGCCGCGAAGATGAGTGGAACCACCTTAAGAAGGTCGCCGAGATCAAAAAGAAAAAGGCTATTTCGGGGCGCAAAGAGGTCATTGCGAAGATCCAGGGTCTTACCCTCAACTTCAAACTGGAAGCCGCGGCAGATTCCGAAAAGCTGTTTGGATCCGTCACAACCAACGACATTTCTAAGCAGCTTGAGACCCATGGGTTTGAAGTCGATCGTCGTGACATTCACCTCGAAGAGCAAATCAAGATTCTTGGTCAGCACAAAGCTTTTGTGAAAATGGGCGATGGCTTAGAAGCCGAGCTCACCGTCGTCGTCGAAAAAGCCTAAAAGGTTCGGAGCCGTATTCAAATTGCCAGTGCAACTTTTGTCTTAAAGTAAACTTCGAAGGGGGTCCTGTAACCCAGGACCTTTCGAGGTCTAAAATTTAGACGTTGTTCTAACTTCGATAGC